>JBJTBO010000153.1:0-10729 GCA_046091445.1 Planctomycetaceae bacterium
GAGTGGCACTCGCCGGAGCGGACGCGGACCTGCTCACGAGGTCGATCGGCGGGACGACTACGAGTGTACCGCGCCGCCACGGCCGCGCTGCCGCCGGCGGACGGGTTCAGCCACCGCGTCGGAAGCGGCCTCGAGCGTCGCGACGCGGCGGCTGAGCCCATCGCCCGGCGGCAGCGCGGCCGTGGCGGCGCGGTACACTCAAAGGTGTCCCGCCGATCGACCTCGTGAGCAGGTCCGCGTCCGCTCCGGCGAGTGCCACTCCCGGCGAGGTGGACGGCGACGCGGGTGTTCCCTCGGGAGCGCTCGGATGGGAAGCATCGGCCTCACGCGATTCTCCGCGTCCCTGGGCTGCGTGGTGCTCACGTCGGTCGTGCTCTTGTCCCAGGCGGCCCGAGCCGACGACGCCGTCGACTTCAACCGCGACGTCCGGCCCATCCTGTCGGACCGCTGCTTCACCTGCCACGGGCCCGACGCCGAGGATCGCCAGGCCGGCCTGCGGCTCGACCTGCAAGACCACGCGACGGCCCGCCTGGCGAGTGGCGGCACCGCCGTCGTGCCGCATGATCCCGTGACGAGTGGCCTCCTTGCACGGGTCACGAGCACCGACCCCGACGTCGTGATGCCACCGCCGAGGATCAACAAGCCGATCACATCGGCAGAGGCCGAGGTGCTCAGGCGCTGGATCGCCCAGGGGGCGGAGTACCGCGGCCACTGGGCCTTCGAGCGGGTCGAGCGCCCCGCGGTGCCCGAGGTGCGGGGCGCCGCGTGGCCAAAGACGCCGATCGACGGCTTCATCCTCGAGCGCCTCGAGTGGGAAGGACTCGCGCCCAACCAGGAGGCCGACCGCGTCACGCTCGCCCGCCGGCTGGCCCTGGACCTCACGGGACTGCCGCCGGTGCCGGCCGACGTCGATGCCTTCGTCGCCGACCCGTCTCCCGACGCCTACGCGCGGTACGTCGACACGCTGCTCGCGAGCCCGCACTACGGCGAGCGCATGGCGATCGAGTGGCTCGATGCCGCGCGCTACGCCGATTCGAGCGGTTACCAGACCGATTCGAGCCGGCAGAACTGGCCGTGGCGCGACTGGCTCATCGGGGCCTACAACGCCAACCTGCCCTTCGACCAGTTCACGATCCACCAGCTCGCCGGCGACATGCTCGACGAGCCCACGCGCGACCAGATCGTGGCCACGGGCTTCAATCGCAACCACCGCCTCAACGGCGAGGGGGGCATCATCGCCGAGGAGTGGCGTGTGGAGACGGTGATCGATCGCGTGGAGACGACGGCACAGACGTGGATGGCGCTCTCGGCCGGGTGCGCCCGCTGCCATGACCACAAGTACGACCCGCTGTCGCAGAAGGAGTTTTACGCACTCTTCGCGCTGTTCAACAACGTGCCCGAGACGGGCACCAATCAGGGCAAGGCGCACGTCGGCGGCGGCAACGTGGAGCCGGTGCACGTGCTGCCGACGCCGGAGCAGGAGCGGGAACTCGCCAGGCTCGAGCAGGTGGTGGTGGATGCCGAAGCGGCCGTGAACGGGGCGCTCGCGACCACCGACGCGCTCGTGGCGCAGTGGGAACAGTCCATCCGGCCGGCCCTGGCGGCTGGCACGGAGGAGTGGGAGGCGTTCGAGCCCCTGGAGCTCCGGAGCGTCGGCGGGGCGAGTTTCCGGCGGAGCGAGGACGGCTCCTGGTTCGTGGAGGGCGCCCTGCCTCCCCAGGACACCTACGAGTTCGAGACGCTCGTGCCCGCCGACAGGCTCGGCGGCCTGAGGCTCGAGGTGGTCCCCGATCCGAGCCTCGGCGGTGGCGGCGGGTTTGGCCGCGCGGGCAACGGCAACATCGTGGTCACCGCGATCGAGGCCGAGATCGAACCCCCCGGCGACGCCGCCGCGGTGCCGGTGGACCTCGTGCGGGCCGAGGCGACCTACGAGCAGAGCGGGTGGCCCGCGGCCGGTGTGCTCACGGCCAGGCGCGAGAAGGGCAAGGGCTGGGCGCTCGACGGAAACGATCCGGGCAGGCGTGAGCCCCGGCGGATCGCCGTGTTTCCCGCGAAGCCCGTGCCTCTGCCGGAGAACGCCCGACTCGTCCTGAGGATTCGACAGGAGGCGTTCGAGGGCCACACGATCGGTCGCTTCAGGCTCGCCTTCTCGGCGCGCGACCCGGCGCTGCTCGGCGTGGGGGGATCGACGCTGCCGCAGGCCGTGCGCGAGGCGCTCGCCATCGAGGCGGAGCGGCGTTCGCCCGACCAGAGGGCCGAGATCGCGAGATTCTACCGCCGCAACGTGGATGGCCCGATCCGCCAGGCGGAGGCGGCGCGCGATGCCGCCAGGAAGAGCATCGAGTCGTTCCAGGGCTCGCTGACGAACGCCATGGTGATGAAGGAGGGCCCGCCGCGCGAGGCGTTCGTGCTCGTGCGCGGCGAATACGACAAGCGCGGCGAGCAGGTGACCGCGGGGCTGCCGGCATTCCTCCCGCAACTCCCGGATGGCACGAAGCCCGATCGTCTGGCGCTCGCGACATGGCTCGTGTCGCGGGATCATCCGCTGACGGCACGGGTCTGGGTGAACCGTCTCTGGGAGCGGCTCTTCGGCACCGGTCTGGTGAAGACGAGCGAGAACCTCGGCAGTCAGGCGGAGTACCCGAGCCATCCGGAACTGCTCGACTGGCTGGCGGCCGAGTTCATGGAGAACGGCTGGGACATGAAGCGGTTCGTGAAGCTCGTGGTCACGAGCGCCGTCTACCGTCAGGCCGCGACGGTGACGCCGGAAAAGCTCGCGCGGGATCCGGCCAACCGGCTGCTCGCCCGCGCCCCGCGGATCCGGCTGCCCGGCGAGACGGTCCGCGACGCGTCGCTCGCGGCCTCGGGCCTGCTCGTGCCCGCGATCGGCGGCCCGAGCGTACGGCCCTGGATGCCCGACGGGGTGTGGGACGAGACGAGCAAATACGGCGACCTCCGCGGCTACAACGCCGAGACCGGCCCGGGCCGCTACCGGCGCACCATGTACACGATCTGGAAGAGGACCGCCGCGCCGCCGACGATGCTGCTCTTCGACGCCCCGAATCGCGAGACCTGCGTCGTAAAGCGGTCGCGCACGAACACGCCGCTGCAGGCGCTCGCGCTCTTGAACGAGACGACGTTCGTCGAGGCGGCCCACGGGCTCGCGACGCGGATGATCGTCGAAGGGGGCGAGACGGCCGCGGAACGGATCACCCTCGGCTTCCGGCTGGCGCTCGGGCGGCGGCCCACGCCGGACGAACTGGCCGCCCTCGTGGACGGCTTCACCGCCGATCGTGCCACGTTCGTCGCGGCGCCGGACCGGGCCGAGCGATTCGTCGCGGTCGGCCTCGTCACGAAGCCCGACGCCCTTCCGGCGAGCGAGCTCGCCGCGTACTCGCTCGCGGCGAACGTGATCCTCAACCTCGACGAATTCGTGATGCGGGAGTGACCCCATGAACACCGCCACCACACGCATGCAGGACGCCCTCAACCGCCGCGTGTTTCTCGGCGGTGCCGGCGGCGGACTCGGCTTCGCGGCGCTCGCGAGCCTGATGCAGCCCCCCGCCGCCACGGCCGCCCCTGCGGCCGCGGCCTCGTTCCCCTCGTTCCCTGCGAAGGCGAAGCGGATCATCTTCCTCTTCCAGTCGGGCGCGCCCTCGCAGATGGACCTGTTCGACCCCAAGCCCGAGATGGAGAAGCGCCGGGGCGAGGACCTGCCCGAGTCGATCCGCCAGGGCCAGCGGCTCACCACGATGACCAGCGGCCAGAAGAACTTTCCCGTGGCCCCCTCGCTCTTCACCTTCGCCCAGCATGGCGAGAGCGGCATGTGGTTCAGCGAGCTCCTGCCGAACATCGCCCGGCATGCGGATCGGTGGTGCATGATCCGCTCGATGGTGACCGAGCAGATCAACCATGACCCGGCGATCACGTTCTGTCAGACGGGCCACCAGCTCGCCGGCCGGCCGAGCATCGGCTCCTGGGTGAGCTACGGACTCGGCAGCGAGAACGCCGACCTGCCCGCCTATATCGTGCTCACGAGTTTCGGGAGCGGCCGCAGGGACGACCAGCCGCTCTACGATCGCCTCTGGGGCTCCGGCTTCCTGCCGACCGAGCATCAGGGCGTGCGATTTCGCAACACGGGTGATCCCGTGCTCTACCTGGCCGATCCGGCGGGCGTCGACCGCCCGATGCGACGGTCCACGCTCGACCGCATCGCCGCGCTCAACGCCGCCCGCTCGAGCGCGGTCGGAGACCCCGAGATCGCGGCCCGCACCGCGCAGTACGAGATGGCCTTCCGCATGCAGGCGAGCGTGCCCGAGATCATCGACTTCAAGGACGAGCCCCGGCACGTGCTCGAATCCTACGGGCCCGATGTCGCGCGGCCGGGGAGCTACGCGTTCAACTGCCTGCTCGCCCGGCGTCTCTCCGAGCGGGGCGTGCGATTCGTCCAGCTCTTCCACATGGGGTGGGACCATCATGGCGGCCTGCCCGCGGCGATCCGCGGGCAGGCGCAGGACACCGTCCAGCCGACGGCCGCGCTCCGCGACGACCTGCACCGGCACGGCCTGCTCGACGAGACGCTCGGCGTCTGGGGCGGCGAGTTCGGCCGCACGATCTACTCGCAGGGCGCGCTCGCGAAGGACAACTACGGCCGCGACCATCACCCCCGCTGTTTCACGATCCTCATGGCGGGCGCGGGCGTGCGCGGCGGCCTCACCTGGGGCGCGACCGACGACTACTCCTACAACATCGTGACACCCGAGCAGCGCGTGCACGTCCACGATCTCAATGCGACGATCCTGCACCTGATGGGGATCGATCACCTCCGCCTCACCTACCCCTACCAGGGACGTGATTTCCGGCTCACCGACGTGCACGGAACGGTGGTGCAGGGCATCCTGAGCTGACGCCCCCCGGTAAAGCCGAGGCGAGGGGGTCGGCGAACGCTTCCCGAGCGAGCGCGACCCTATCGCACGCCTGGAGGCGTACGCCACAGGAGCGAGGAGACTTGTGTCACCCCCGGGCCGGCGATCCCGCCACCCCAGGCACGGATGAAGCGAAAGGGCGGACGGGAACTCGCGGTTTTCCGGCACCGGCCTTGGCACTGCATACTCTATGGGGATCCGTACCCTTCGGAGCATCCACCCATGGGCGCATCGCACACGTCCCGACGTCGTTTTCTCCGGGGCGTCGCCGCCACGGGCGCCGGCGGCCTCCTCCTCCCCGTGTCCAGCCGTTCGACCGCGGCGGACGCGCCCGCGGAGCGGCCGGTCTTCGCCACGATCGGGCTGCGCAACCAGGGCTGGGCGATCACGAGCAAGTCGTTTCCGTATGCCGACTTCGCTGCGCTGGCCGACGTCGACGCGAACGTGCTCGCGGAATACGTCGCGAAGGTCGAGAAGGCGCAGGGTCGCAAGCCCGACGCGACCGCCGATTACCGCACGATCCTCGACCGCCGCGACATCGACGCGGTCATGATCGCGACGCCCGATCACTGGCACACCAAGATCGCCGTCGAGGCGATGCGGGCCGGCAAGGACGTCTACTGCGAGAAGCCTCTCACGCTGACGATCGACGAGGGCAGGCTCATCGAGCGGGTCGTGCAGGAAACCGGCCGCGTCTTCCAGGTGGGGACGATGCAGCGCACGGAGTCGGACGGGCGGTTCCTGCAGGCGGTCGCACTCGTGCGGGCCGGACGGATCGGCACCGTGAGGAAGGTGACCTGCGGCATCAACGCCATGGAGGAGTCACCGGCGATCCCGACGGCTCCCGTGCCCCAGGGACTCGACTGGGACCGGTGGCTCGGGCCGGCGCCCGCCGTGCCGTACCGCGCCCTGCCGGAACTCCGCGTCGGCTACGGCGGCGGCGTGCCCCTCTACTCGAACTGCCACTACTCGTTCCGCAACTGGCACGAGTACTCCGGAGGCAAGCTGACCGACTGGGGCGCCCATCACGTCGACATCGCCTGCTGGGCGCTCGGCGCGACCGACACCGGCCCGAGCCGGATCGAGCCGCTCGAGTACGCCCTGCCGGTCGCGTACAAGGACGGGCATCCGCTGGTGAACGACCGCTACAACGCGGCGACGAAGTTCCGGATCCGCGCGGCCATGCCCCGCGACGTGGAGATGATCATCACGAGCGAAGGGGACAACGGCATCCTCTTCGAGGGCACCGAGGGCCGGTTCTTCGTCAATCGCGGCAAGATCACCGGTGCGCCGGTGGAGGCGCTCAAGGACCATCCGCTGCCCGACGGGGCGATCGAGGCGGTCTACGGCGGGCCGGTGAGCGCGATCCACACCGCCAACTTCGTGGACGCGATGCGGTCGCGCGAGCTGCCCATCTCCGACGTCTGGTCGCACAACCGGATGCTCGAAATCTGCCACCTCGCCAACATCGCCATGCGACTCGGACGGCCGCTCGCCTGGGATCCGGTGCGACGCGAGATCGTCGGCGACGCCCAGGCCAACGCCTTCCTCGCCCGCGAAAGCCGCAAGGGCTACGAGATCTCGGGCGGAGCCTGACGCAGCCGAAGTCCCAACTCCGGGGACGACGCCGCATCCTGCTCGCGTTCAATCGACGAGGTTCGGGGGCGGAGGCGGCGGAGGTGGCTTCGTGCCGGGAGCCGGCGGCGCCGGGGGCGGAGGCTTCTCGCCGATCTGGTATTTCCCCAGTGGAATCCTGTGCTCGTCGGGGCTGCCCATGGGCTCCCACCCGGCGGCATAGCCCCGCTCGCCCGTGAACTCGCGCACCTGGAGATACGCCTCGAAACTGTCCGGCCAGACGAAGAAGCGGACGATGTGGGAATCGGGCTCGAGGCGGCGGAGGATGCGTGCGAGGTCGCCGCTGCCCTTGATCGTGTCGTCGGGCGACTCTCCTTTGGTCCGCTCGAGCACGAGATAGGGCGTGCGATTGCCGACCACGACGAGCGTCATGGTGAAGTCACCACTCCTGACGGGCGCCTTGTTGAACTCGGAGACGAAGGCCTCGCCGTCGGATATCCAGCCGTCGCCGTCAGGATCGAGCTTCTTCGACTTGACGACGAAGTCCGCACGCTTTTGCGCCTTCTCCTGGAGCGCCTCGATGTCCACGACCCAGATCCGTCCCTCCCGACAGAGGACGTGGAGATGCTTCACCTTCGCCGGTGCCGGCCGCGGATCGGGCAGGCGCACCTCCTTTGCCGGCGGTGCCTGGAGCCGGGGCAGTTTCTCGAGCACCTCGCGCGCCTTCGCGAGCCTCTCCTCGGCCTGTTTCCTCGCCTCCTCGCGGCGGGCCCGCTCCTCGACGGCTTTCCGCATGGTCGCATCGGCCGCCTCGCGCTCTTTCTCGAGCGCCGAGGCGCGGGCCGCAGCCTGCGCCGCCAGGTCGTTCTCGATCTCGAGTGCCACCTCGAGTCGGGCGAGTTCCTCGCGCGGATTGAGCACGGCCTGCCGCTGCACGCGCAACGCCTCGGCGGCCGCCTCTGCCCGCGTCCGCGCATCCTCGGCCTGCTCCTGGAGCCGCGCGACCTCCGCCGGATCGATTTTCTCGAGCTCGTCGGCGATCCGGCTGGCGGCCTCCTGGCTCGAGAGTTGCACCGCCACCAGCACGATCACGAGGATGCCGACCACATTGGTCAACGTGTCGAGCATTGAATCCATGTTGCCGCCGGTTGCGGACGTGCGGCTCTTGCGTCTCGCCATCGCGTTCAGTCCCCTTTCGTCCCGGTGTCGCGGGCACCCGACAGGTCGAGCGCGCCACCACCCGGCAGCGGCACGCGGCCCGACCGCACACCCGCCGCCTGCGCGACCCGCTGACCCGCTCCCAGCGACGCCAGCCCATCGGGCCGCACGAGGAACGTGACGATCGATTCGGCGTCTCCCTTCACCCCGTCGAGCAGCGCCTTGAATCGCGGATCCGCGCCGATCGTGGCGGTCGGCACGTTCCAGGGCTCGTCCCCCTCGTGGATCACGAGCCCATCCTTGGCCGCCTCCACGAACACACCGCGCCGCGGGCCGTTCCCGGCCCCGCCGGGCAGCACCGCGATCATCTGCTCCGGTGGCTGCTGGCGTTCGACGATCTCCTGCTCGACTTTCTTGATCTCCTCTTCGATCCGTGCGCGCTCGGCCTCCAGTCGCTCCAGATCGGCCGGCGTCTCGGGCGGTGCCTGTGGCGGCGGCTTCACCCGGGCCTCCGCCGCCTGCTTCCGTTCCTTCGCCTCCTCGATCTTTCGACGGACCGCGTCGAGCGCCGCCGTGGCCGTGCTCGACCGCTCCCGCAGCGCGTCGAGCTGCTGTTCCAGCTCCACGACACGCGCCTGCTCGCGCTCGGTTTCCTCCTTCACCTCCTCGAGGCGGGCGGCCTCGGCGACCGGCTTCGTGTCGACCTGCTCGAGCACGACCGTCGTGATGATGAGAATCAGGTTGCCGATCACGCAGGCGAGGATGTCGAGGAACGGGAACAGCGACACTTCCTGCTTGCGGGGCTTGCGTCGGCCTGCCATGGCTACCGCTTCCGGCCGTTCCCGAACAGGCTCCACCGCGGACGGTGGTGGACCTCGATGATGCGCTGTTCGCCGAGCTTCTCGAGCGCGGCGGAGAGGCCGGCGAGGCCTCGTTCGAGGGACGCCGTGTACGCCTGCACGCTCACCGCCGCCTCACGCATCGCCTCCCCCGCGTCCTGACGAGCGGCCCGCGCGTCAGCGACGACCCGGGCAAGACCCTCCCGGGACGCGGTGACCAGCCCGTCGATCTCCCCCACACGGGCCGCCTGCCGCGCGTGCTCCTCGACGAGCCGCGCGTTGACATCGTCCCAGCCCTGCCGCACCTGCCGCGCGACGTCGGTGCCGAGCGATCGCACCGATTCCGTCCACGCTTCGAGCTGCGCGCGGTGCGGGGCGAGCGCGGCCTCGATCGCCCGCGCGACCTCGGCGCGGCCCCCCTCCAGCCCGCGCGCCGCGCCGCCGTCGCGCTCGTCATCGAGCCGGCGCAGGAGGTTCTCGTTGGTGTATTCGTCCACCTGGCCGAGGATGTCCCCCTCGTACTTCTGCAGACCGCTCACGGGGAACGTGAGAAACATCGCCATCGCGAGCGCGACGAGCGTCGTGTCGAAGGCCGTGCCGAGGCCGGAGGTGATGCTCTTGAGCCCCTCCTTGAGCGCACCGATGTCACTGGAGTTTTCGAGCGTGCCCGTGAAGCCGCCCACCGCCGCACTCACCCCGATCACCGTCCCGAGAAACCCGAGGATCGGGATCGCCCAGATGAAGACGTGGAACATCGTGTAACTCGAGTCGACGTTGCTGGCGTCGATGTCGCTCTGGCTCGACAGCATCGTGGCGGTGTCGGGCGCGCTTTTGCGCACGCGGAAGTGTTCGAGCCCCCGGAGGCAGCGGGTGACGAGAAAGCTCTCGGAGGCCTCCCGCGGGAGGGAGCGGATGTGCGAGACGAAGCGATCGAGGTTGCCCAGCGTGATCGTCTCGCCGAGCTCCATCGGCAGCACGTCGTAGAGCAGGCCTCGCTGCTGCAGGCGGATCTTGCGCAGTTTCTGCACGAGCATGCCGCCCGCCCAGAAGAAGAGGAAGACCTCGGCGATCGGCACCCAGCCGCCGGCGGCCATCGATGAGGTGCCGATGAAAAGCCGGCCGAGGTAGGTCTGCTTGCCGCCGAAGCTCGAGATCGGCCACAGGAGCGCGTAGAACGCGGCCGTGGCGACGACCCCCACGAGGACGTTCGCGAGCACGCTCACGTTCGTGTCGGGAGCGGCCGCGAACGGCGCCTCCCGGGTCGGTTCGGCTCCGCCCTTCGCCGGCGTCCGACGCTGGTCCGCGGCGGCGGGCGCCCGTGGAGCCCCGGGTGGTCCGCCGCGGCCGGTCGGCGGCGCAGCCTTGAAGTCGAACGCCGCCCCGTCGGCCGCCTCGGCCGGCGCGGGAGCCGGAACCGCGTCCGGTCGGCGCACGGTCATCGAACTCCGGCAGTACGGACACCGAGCCGTCTGGCCGATGAGATCGTCGCGCCCCTTGAGGGACTTCCCGCACTGCGGGCATGGCATCGTGAAGAACATGGCAACCGTGCCTTCCGCGGGGGGCCTTCCGGATCATCCCCCCCGCGCACGCGACGTGTCAAACGGCCCCCACAGACCGGCCTTCCCGTTCCATCGGCGAACGGAGCCGTGCGTCATCCACGCCCGGCGGATCGCCCTCAGCCGGCCAGACCGTCGAGCGTGCCCGTGGCGTCGGCGAACGAGTCGACCACGCCGCCCGTCGCCCGCGCGTGCGACAGGAGGAGGTTCGCGAGGGGCGGATGACCGTCCTCGGCGAAGGCGAGGTGACGGCCCTGCCGCAGACCGAGCCGCCGCCCGCCGGCCACGAGCAGGGGCAGGTTCTTCGGAGAGTGCTCGCCTCCCTTGCCCGAGTTCATCCCGCTCCCGTAGAGCACGGCCGTGTGGTCGAGCATGCGGCCCTCGCCCTCCGTGGTCGAGGCGAGGAATCCGAGGAAGCGGCCGAGCTTCGCGAGGTGGAAGCGGTCGATCTCCGCGAGCTTCGCGAGCATCGCCGCGTCGCCCCCGTGATGGGACAGCTCGTGATGGTTCTCGCCGCCCCCCCCGAATCCTCCCGCCTCCCGCGACCACTCGAACGTGACGACGCGGGTCGTGTCGGTGATGAGGGCGAGGTAGACGATCTCGTGCATCTCGTCGAGCCACATCGTGCGGTCGTGGGCGTGGGCGGGCTTGCTCGGGAGCTGGAGGCCGGTGCTCG
>JBJTBO010000154.1:0-9371 GCA_046091445.1 Planctomycetaceae bacterium
CTGTCGTGCTTCTCGGCGGTGAGGCCGGTGAGCGGATAGAAGACGTGCGCGTAGTGCGTGGCCCCCTTCTCGATCGCCCAGTCCTTCATGGCGAGGGCCACGGCGTCGGCGATCGATGGATCGAGCGGCTTCCCCTGCTTGATCGTCGCCTGGAGCGCCTTGTAGACGCTCTTCGGCAGCCGGTCCTTCATCACCGCGTCGCTGAACACGTTCGCGCCGAAGAGCTCGCTCGTCGGCGTCTCCCGGAAGTTCCACGAGGGGCCGGTGGGGCGATAGCTGTTGATGGCGGCGATGGCGCTGGCGCGTGCGGTCGTCATGGGCGGCGGATGGCCTCGAGGGATGGAAAACCGGTCACCAATGACCGGGAACCTATCCGGCGCCACGCGCCCGTTCAAGCAGCCGGGCGTGCGGCCGACGGCGGCGCGGCACGCGCGGCGTTTCCGGGACGGTCACCGCGCGGGGGTGGTCGGCGCGCCCGGCGGTGCGGCCGCCTGTGCGGGCAGGGCACGGCGCGCGGCTTCGAGGGCCGCATCGAGCGCCGCGTCGGTGTCGGACGCGACGACACCGTCGATGGGACGGGCGGCGGTCTGCACGGCCAGGTCCGGCTCGACGCCCTGCTTGCTGTAGGGCAGCCCCTTGGGCGAGAAGAACTTCGCCGTCGTCAGACGCATGCCGACGCCCGCCGAATCGAGCGGAAAGATGCCCTGGATCGAACCCTTGCCATAGCTCTTCGAGCCGACGATCGTGCCGCGGCGATGGTCGCGGATGGCACCGGCGAGAATCTCGCTCGAGCTGGCCGAGTCACCGTCGATCAGCACGACCAGCGGCACGCGCCAGGTGCCCGGCCGGCCGGCCGAGTAGTTGAAGTCCTCTTCCGGACTGCGCCCGCGGGTCGCGACGACGAGTCCGCGCTCGAGGAAGAGGTCCGCGACGTCGACGGCGGCGGAGAGGAGTCCTCCCGGATTGCCGCGCAGGTCGAGCACGAGCGACCGCATCCCCGACTCATGGAGCCGGCGCATGGCCTGCTCGACGTCGGCCGCGGTCGTCTTCTGGAAGGACGTGAGCTTGAGGTAGCCCACGCCCGCCGCCACGTCGAGCATCCGCACGCCCTCGACACTGGGCACGTCGACGTGCTCGCGCCGCACGGTGATCGCGCGGGCCGGCGCCGGCGCCCGGAGGACGGCGAGCGTGACGAGCGATCCCTCCGGTCCCTGCAGGAGGTGCGCGGCCTCGTCCACCGAGAGGCCGCCGAGCGGACGGCCGCCCACGCCGACGAGGTGGTCGCCCGCGCGGAGCCCGGCTCGCTCCGCAGGACTGCCGGGGATCACGTGGACCACGAGCAGGCCGTCGTCGGCGGCCTTCAGTTCGACGCCGAGCCCGACGAAACGTCCCTCGATCTGCGCGTAGAGGTCGTCGAGCTGGCCGTTCGTGAGGAACGCCGAGTATTCGTCGAGCCCGCCCGCGGCGGCGGCGGCCATCTCCATGAGCGTGACGGAGGGCTCGATGCCGAGGACCGCATGGGCCGAGCGGGCGATCGACGCCGCCACCGTTTCGGCGTCGGCCTGCGAGGCCACCGGCCGGGAGGAGGCGAGTCGCTGCACCTGCTCGCGGTAGAGCGTGCGCCGCTCGGGGGTCGCGGCGGGCGCGTGCCACGACACGAACGTCGGGTCGTCGATCGCGATGTCGATGGCGCGCAGGCCGCGGGCCGAGAGCCTCGGGAAGTCGGGTGACTCCACGTGGTGCGACGCGATCCTGCCGAGCACCTCGGCGTAGACGCGCCGCGCCGATGCCTCCGAGAGTGAGTTGAGCTGCCGGCGGTAGGCGGGCTCGGCATGCCGTCGCGCGACCTCGCAGTGGAGCTTCGCGGTGTCGTAGTGCCGCTCGAGGGACGGCCGCAGCACGCCCTTGCGGGCCGCCGTCTCGCAGAGCGCGACGACGTCCGACCAGCGGCCTTCCTGAAGGAGCGACGACGTCCTCGCGACGAGATCATCGCCGGCGACCGCGTTCGGTGCCGCGGCCGGAATCCAGGTGAGCGGGCCGTCGGCGGCGGACACGGCGTTGCCGAGGCACGCCGTCACGATCGTCACGACCAGCACGATCGACCGAGCCATCGCACCTCGACCCGGTCGCCCCGCAAAACGCCTGGCCGCGGTGCCGCGGGGGAGGGACGTCGGGTGCAGGACGTCGATCACGTGGGCGATCCGTTCGCAGGACAGACCGCGGCAGGCCGCGGCGGCATGCGGTCCATCCTCGAACCGCTCGCGATTATGGATCACGTTCGGGGTGGAGGCAAAAACGTTCGCCGTTGATGAGGGGCCGTCGCTCGTGTTTTTCATGCCGGTCCGCCGGATGAACCCGCATCATCCGCACGGGCGGATCGGGCGACACGTTGGTAGGATGAAGGTCATGACCAGTCCGACCGAATCCGCCGCCGCGGCCGTCGAGCCCCAGTCCACGCTCGTGCTCCTCGAGCGGGTGCGCCGCGGCGATGCCACGGCGGTCAATCACCTGCTCGCGCGGCACCGCGCGGCGATCAGGCGGCTCATCGACCGCCGGATGGACCGGGTGGTGCAGAGGCGGGTGGACGCCAGCGACATCGTGCAGGACGTGCTCGTCGAGGCGAACCGCCGCCTCGGCGACTACCTCGCGAACCCGACGATGCCGTTCCAGCTGTGGCTGCGGCACATGGCCCGCGATCGCCTCATCGACGCACACCGGCGGCACCGCGTCGCGGCGTCCCGCAGCCTCGACCGGGAGGTACCGATCGCGGACGACGCCGACCGGTCGCTGCCCGGCCCGGCCGCCCAGATCACCGATCGTGAGCTCACGCCGGCCGCAGCTGCGACGTGGCATGAACTGGAGCGACGCTTCGCCGCCGCGGTGGAACTCCTCGACGAGGGTGACCGCGAGATCGTGCTCTTGCGGCACTTCGAGCATCTCTCGACCGCCGAGGCGGCCGAGGCCCTCGGGCTCACGAAGCCGGCGGCCGGGATGCGCTACCTGCGGGCGATGCGGCGGTTGCGCCTGCTGCTCGAGGACGGCGCTGACTCCGCCGCCGGTTGAAGGGCGGCGGGCCGGACACGGGCCTCGGGCGGTCTACCATAGCGTCGGGGTTCGTCCTCGTCCCTCCAGCACGCGCCACGGCAAAGCATGTCCCGTTCCGCCCATCCTGCCGCCAGCCTCACGCCCCGACCTCGGGGCCGTGCGCTCGACACGCCGCTCTCGGCGGAGCAGGAGGAACGGCTCGTGGGACTCGTGGAGACGCTCTCCGAGGCGGTCGGCGACGAGGCCCACGCGCTTCTCGAATCGTCCGTGCGGGAGCATCCCGACCTCGGCGGTCACCTGCGCGAGCTCTTCGCGGCGATGGCGATGGCCGATGCCGTGTCGCAGCAGTCGACGATTTTCACGCGGGATGCCGATGGCCTCGTGCGGGAGCCGCCGGCGCCGGCGTCTTGGCCGTCTGCGGGTATCGAGCCGGGCGGAGAAGGGCTTGGCCGCTTCGTCCCGGGGGGCACGCCGCTGCCCGCGACCTTTGGCGACTACGAACTCGTGGAGGAGATCGGCCGCGGCGGGATGGGTGTCGTCTATCGCGCGGTGCAGCGCAGTCTCGGACGTGTCGTGGCCCTCAAGATGCTCCTGCGGCGCGACCTCGCAGGCCCGGCCGACATCGCGCGGTTTCGCATCGAGGCGGAGGCGGCGGCGCGACTCGACCATCCGGGGATCGTCTCGATCTTCGAGGTCGGCGAGCAGGACGGGCACCCCTTCTACAGCATGCAGTTCATCGAGGGGACGACGCTGGCCCAGCGGCTCGCGGCCGGCCCCCTGCCGGTCCGGGAGGCGGCGGCGCTCCTGGCGAAGGTCGCCGACGCGGTCGAGGCCGCGCACCGTCGTGGCGTGCTGCACCGGGACCTCAAGCCGTCGAACATCCTCATCGATGCCGTGGGCGAACCGCACGTCTCCGACTTCGGGCTGGCGAAGCAGCTCGAGGCGTCCGAATCGATGACCCACACCGGCGCGATCCTCGGCACGCCGTGCTACATGTCGCCCGAACAGGCCGCGGGCAGTCGCGGTGACGTTGGCCCGACGAGCGACGTGTGGAGCCTCGGCGCGATCCTCTACCAGATGCTCACCGGCCGCCCGCCCTTCCAGGCCGCGGGGCCGATGGACACGCTCCTGGCGGTGCTCGAGACCGACCCGCCGGTTCCCAGGTCGCTCGACCGCGGCGTCGATCGCGACCTCGAGATGATCGCCCTGCGTTCCCTGCAGAAGCCGCAGGATCTCCGCTACGCCTCGGCGGCCCACCTCGCCGCCGACCTGCGTGCCTACCTCGCCGGCGAGCCGGTGGCGGCCCGGCGGGGCGGGCTGGCGGACATCGTCAGCCGCCTCTTCCGCGAGACGCATCATGCCGTCGTGCTGGAGAACTGGGGCCTGCTCTGGATGTGGCACTCGGTCGTGGTCCTCACGCTCTGCGTCACCACCGACGTCCTCGCCTGGCAGGGCGTGCAGAGCCGCTGGCCCTACGTGGTGCTCTGGGGCGGGGGGCTCGCCCTGTGGGCGCCGATCTTCTGGGCCCTGCGGCATCGCACCGGGCCGGTGACGGCCGTCGAGCGGCAGATCGCCCACGTCTGGGGCGGCGGCATGATCGCGAGCGTGCTGCTCTTCTGGGTCGAGGCGCTCCTCCACGACAACGGCCGCGAGCTGCAGGTGCTCACGCTCTCCCCCGTGCTCGCGCTCATCGCCGGCATGGTCTTCTTCGTGAAGGCGGGCATCCTGTCGGGCGCCTTCTACATGCAGTCCGCCCTGCTCTTCGCGACGGCGCTCGTGATGTGCCTGGTGCCCCGCTACCAGCACGTCATCTTCGGACTCGTGAGCGCCGTCTGCTTTTTCGTGCCGGGCCTCAAGTACTTCCGCCAGCGCGGCCGCGCGTGAGCGGTCGATCGTGCGGTCAGTAGACGAACGGGCGCGGCAGGAAATCAGCCAGCCGGAACGTCCCGCCGCCGTCGATCAGGATCACGGTGTCCGGATGGCCGAACTCCGCGATCACCTGCAGGCACGCGCCGCACGGCACGACCGCGTCGACGGGCCGGCCGTCGGCGTCGCGGCACGTCAGCGCGATCCATCCGAGCCGCCGGTGGCCCGCCGCGACGCCCGCGCAGATGGCGGCGCGTTCCGCGCAGATCGTGAGTCCGAAGGAACCGTTCTCGACGTTCGCGCCGCGGTGCACGACGCCGGGCGCCTCGGCGAACACGGCCGCCGCGCCGACATGCCACCGGGAATAGGGGGCATGGGCGTGGGCCGCGACGGCACGCGCCTCCGCGAGCAGCGATTCCGGGTCGGGATTCGGGGGTGCGATCTCGGCCATGCGTGCGCCGCGCCGGAGAACCGGGCATCCGGCAAGGGATATGCTGGCGGCGCCGCGAACGCAAGCAGGTGCCCGGCGACGGCACGCCGCCGCGGCAGACGAGGAGCTTCCCTGCCATGCCGCGCCATTCCTCCCGGTTCGTCGGTCGTGTCGTGTCCTTCGTGGTGGCCTCGTGCGCGACGGCCATGCCGGCCTTCGCCGCGCCCCGCAACATCCTCGTCGTCGTCACCGATGACGAGAGCCCGACACTCGGCTGCTACGGCGACCCGGTCGCCGTGACGCCGGCGATCGACGCGCTCGCCGCGGACGGCACCCTCTTCACGCACGCCTTCGCGACCACCGCCAGCTGTTCGGCGAGCCGCTCGGTCATCCTCTCGGGGCTGCACAACCACGCCAACGGCCAGTACGGGCATCAGCACGACTTCCACAAGTTCGCCAGCTGGCATGACGTGGTGAGCCTGTCGCTTCCGCGCGCGCTCGCGGCGGCCGGCTACCGCACGGCACGGATCGGCAAGTTCCACGTGGCGCCCGAGGAGGTGTATCACTTCGAGCAGGTGCTGCCGGGGGGCGAACGCAACCCCGTCGCGATGGCCGAGCGCTGCCGGGACTTCATCGCGGCCGCCGACGAGCGCCCCTTCTTCCTCTCCGTCGCCACCGCCGACCCGCACCGCGGCGGCGGCGTCGATGCCGCGTCGCCGCTCGAGCTCAAGCCCGATCTCTTCGGCAACCTGCCCGCGCGGGCCGCGCACCCGGGCGTCGAGGAGGTGTTCGTCGATCCCGCCGCGGTGCCGGTGCCCTCCTTCCTGCCCGACACACCCGAGACCCGCGCCGAACTCGCCCAGTACTACCAGAGCTGTGCGCGGGTCGATCAGGGACTCGCGCGTCTCGTCGCGATCCTCCGCGAGGCGGGCGTCTACGACGAGACGCTCATCGTCTTCACGAGCGACCACGGCATGGCCTTCCCGGGGGGCAAGACGACCGTCTACGAGCCCGGTCTCCGCGTGCCGCTGGTCGTGCGCGACCCGCACGCCTCGCGACGCGGCGTGCGTTCCGACGCGCTCGTGAGCCACATCGACCTGGCGCCGACCCTCCTCGACTTCGCCGGCGCCCTCGACCGGGAACGCAACCGTCCCGCCCGCTGGGTGGCTCCCGCGGAGTATTGGAAGGACAAGCCGTACGCGGCCGGCGAGAACCGCGGGCCGCGACGCGGACTCGATGCCTACCACGGCCGGTCGTGGCTCGGCATCCTCGGCGACCCGGAGGCCGGGCATCACGACGAGCTCTTCGCGTCGCACACCTTCCACGAGATCCAGATGTACTACCCGATGCGGGCGGTGCGCGACCGCGACTACAAGCTCATCTGGAACATCGCGCATCCCCTGCCCTACCCGTTCGCCAGCGACCTCTGGGCCGCCTCCAGCTGGCAGGCCCAGTACCGCCGCTCGCAGAACGCCCCCTGGGGCCGGCGCACCGTGGGCGCCTACATCCATCGCCCCGCCTTCGAGCTCTACGACATGCGGAGCGATCCCGACGAGACGACGAACCTCGCGACCGACCCCGCCCATGCCGAGACGCTTGCCCGCTACAAGGAACGCCTCCGCGCCCGCCAGCGTGAACTCGGTGACCGGTGGGAGACCAAGTGGGAATACGAATGATCCCGACGCTGCGCCCGTGGCGTCCGTTCCGGGGTCGTGCCGTCGGACCTCGACCGCCGCGTATCCCGCCGGCCGTCACGGTGCGTCGTCGCGGTCGGCTATGATCGGGAGCCGATCCGGCGGGAGCCAGAGCATGCCAGGGGTTCAGGTCTCGACACACCCGCTGGTCGCCGAGCACCTCGTCGCCCTGCGCAACCCGGCCACGCGGCCACCGGAGTTTCGGCGGGTGATCCGTGAGGTGACACGGCTGCTCGCCTCCGAGGCGCTCGCCGACATCCCCACGCGGCCGGTACGCGTGCCGACGCCGCTGGGCACCGCGCAGGGCCGCGAGATCGCCGAACGGGTGGCGATCGTGCCGATCCTGCGGGCGGGCCTCGGGATGGCCGACGGGCTGCTCGAGGTGATTCCCGACGCCCAGGTTTGGCACATCGGCCTCTTCCGCGACGAGGCCACGCTCGAGCCCCGCGAGTACTACAACAAACTGCCACGGCGGCTGGCCGCCGACGTGGCGATCGTGGTCGATCCAATGCTCGCGACGGGCGGCTCGGCCGTGCGCACCTGCGAGATCGTCCGCGCCGCCGGCATCCCGCGGATCGTGTTCATGGCGATCCTGGCGGCCCCCGAGGGGATCGCGCGGCTCGGGTCCGCGGTCCCCGAGGTGACGATCCACGTCGCCGTCCGCGACGACGGCCTCGACGCCCGCGGCTTCATCGTGCCGGGTCTGGGCGACGCAGGCGATCGGCAGTTCGGCACCGCGGCCGAGCACGCCTGACCAACCCGCGTGGAGGCCACCGTGCGGGCCGTGGATCTGATCCGTCGCAAGCGGGATGACGGCGTGCTCTCGCCGGACGAGATCCGGTTCCTCGTCGCCGGCGTCACCTCGGGCGCCGTGCCCGAGTACCAGTGGGCCGCGCTCCTCATGGCGATCGTGTGGCGCGGCATGAACGCGGCGGAGACCGAGGCGCTCGTCGACGCGATGCTCCACTCGGGCACGGTGATCGACCTGTCCGACATTCCCGGTCCGAAGGTCGACAAGCACTCGACCGGCGGGGTCGCCGACACGACGAGCCTGATCCTCGCGCCGGTCGTGGCCGCCTGCGGCGTGACCGTGCCGATGGTGTCGGGCCGGGGGCTCGGCCACACCGGCGGCACGCTCGACAAGCTCGAGAGCATCCCGGGCTTCCGCGTCGACCTCGATCTCGATGCCTACCGGCGGGTGGCCCGGGAGTGCGGCCTCGTGCTCGCCGGGCAGACGGCCGAGATCGCCCCGGCCGATCGGGTGCTCTACGCCCTGCGCGACGCCACGGCGACGGTCGAATCGATCCCGCTCATCACGGCATCGATTCTCTCGAAGAAGCTCGCTGAGGGAGTCGACAGTCTCGTGCTCGACGTGAAGTGCGGAGATGGCGCGTTCATGACGCGGCCGGAGGACGCCCGCGCACTCGCCACGAGTCTCGCGACGATCGGCCGCGGGCTCGGGACGCCGGTGCGGGCCCTCCTGACGAGCATGGACGAGCCGCTCGGCCAGGCCGTCGGCAACGCGCTGGAAGTCCGCGAGGCGATCGCCTGCCTCCGCGGTGCGGGCGACGCGTCCCTCGCGGAACTCTCGCTCGAACTCGCCGCCGAGATGCTCCTGGTATCGGGGGCGGCCGCGGACATCGAAGAGGCGCGGGCGCGGTGCCGGCGGGCCGTGGCCGACGGCTCGGCGCTCGAACGCTTCCGCCGCGTGGTCATCGCACAGGGCGGTGACGGGAGGGTCTGCGACGCCCCCGACACGGTGCTGCCGCGTGCCGCGCGGGTCGAACTCGTGCGCGCAGGCCGGACCGGCTTCGTCGCCGGGCGACGCGCGTGGCCGATCGGTCAGGCGTCGATGCTGCTCGGTGCCGGACGGTCCACGGTCGATTCCCGCATCGATCCGGCCGCCGGCATCGTGCTCAGGAGGCGGGTCGGCGACCCCGTGCGCGACGGCGATGTCCTCGCGGAGCTCCACGTCAATGCGGAGCACGCAGACGCACTCACGGCCGCGAAGGAGATGATCCTCACCGCCTTCCGGATCGAAGCGCAACCCGTCCCCCGACCGCCGCTCATTCTCGGACGCCTATGACCGGCCCGGCGCTGTCATCGGTTCGTGGGGCAGCACAAGTCTCCTTGCTCCTGTGGCGTACGCCTCCAGGCGTGCGAATCGTCCCGCCGCGGCCGTTCGCTCGAAAAGCATTCGCGATCCCCCTTCGCGTCGACGCGTCCGCCGCGGTCGGGCTCCAGATCGCTCCGACGTGTTCCGCTCCGACGTGTTTGAGGATTTCGTCATGAACGATCTTGGACGGTGGCAGGGCTTGCTCGGGTGTGTCGTCATC
>JBJTBO010000155.1:0-8501 GCA_046091445.1 Planctomycetaceae bacterium
TGATCGACTCCGCCGGCGGAGGCGGAGGCCTGGCCTACTCGGCCCACGTGGCCGGCTTCATCGCCGGCATGCTGCTCGCGAAGCCGATGAGCTCTCGCGAGGTGCGGTCGGAGGCCGACCCGCTCGTCGTGCTGCGCCGCAGGCGTCCCTGACGCCGGCCGCCGCGACGGACGGCTCGGTCATGGCGTCCGCACCGGAGGCAGCAGTTCGCCGATGCGCGGGTCGGCCTCCGACCGCACCTCGCGAGAGCTCATCGGCTTCGCGAGCAGCATGCCGGCGATGAAGCCGGCCACGTGGGCCGAGTAGGCCACGCCACCGCCTCCGCCGGCGGAGTCGAACACGCCGCTGACCACCTGGAAGAGGAACCAGATGCCGACCGCCACGTAGGCCGGCACGTCGACGATCATGCGGATCATGATCACGCTCACCCGCCGCTGGGGATGCAGCACGAGGTAGGCGCCGAGCACGCCCGAGATCGCGCCCGACGCACCGAGGCAGGGGGTGAGCGCGGCCTCCCCCTTCGCGTTCAGCGCGACGAACGCCAGCGATGCGAGCACCCCCGTCGCGACGTAGAAGAGGAGGTAGCGCACGTGGCCCATGTCGTCCTCGATGTTGTCCCCGAAGATCCAGAGGAACCACATGTTGCCCGCGAGGTGCATGATGCTGCCGTGCATGAAGATCGCCGTGAGCAGCGTGAGCCAGACGGGGATCGGCGTCTCGCGCAGGCCGGGCACGGGCACCTGCACGACGCCCTCCGGCGTCGGGATCGCGCGCACGGCATCATCGGTGATCACGTCGCGCCCCGAGATGATCTCCGCCGGCACCTGCACGTAGGCCATGGTGAACGCGTCGTTCGCGCCCATGCCCTGCAGGACCACGAAGACGAACACATTCGCGGCGATCAGCGCGATCGTCACGATCGGCACGATCCGTCGGTCACTGTTGTCGTCGGCGACGGGGAAGACCACGGGAATGGCTCTGCAGGCGGGGAAAAGACCGAGCCGGCCCTGCGTCGGGCGGCACCGGGGCAGGATACCAGCCGCCGTCGGGCCGTCCTCGAACCGCGTGCCCCGCTGCGAGGGCTCATGGACACCGGCCGGACGCACATGACAATCGAGGGAGTTCCCCGGCCGCCACGCCGTTGCCGTCGTGGACGCGTCCTCGGGAGCGGGCATCGTGGTCCGGCGGCGGCCAAAGCGTGTCGGCGCGTCGTGGCGGGCACCCGCAGGCACGGTGCTGGCGCACGAACGGCTCGAACCACGCCGCTGCCTGTCGGTCGAGCCGCTGCACGCGGTCCTCGCGCCTGCGGCCGCGACTGCGGATGGTGCAGCCGATGCGGCAGCGAGGCTCGATTCGCGCATCCGCTGGCAGGGAGCGCTCGTCGACGTCGTCGCCGATGCATGGATCTTCGCGCTCGCGCCGCCTGCGACCCAGGGCACCCTCTCGCTGCCGCCGCGCTGGACGACGGAGTCGCTCGGCGAGGGACTGCATGCGCTCATCGCTCCGGAGGCCGGTGTCGACGAGGTGCTCGGGTGGGCCACCGCGACGCGCGGGGTCTCGTTCGTCGAACCGGACTTCATCGTCGCGCCGTCGCGCCTGCCGAACGACCCGGCGCTCGACCGGCTCTGGGGGCTCTCCCCGACCGAGCCGGCAGCCGCTTCGACCGCGGCGGGCATCGGCGCGCCGGCCGCGTGGGACGTCACCACGGGGTCGCGTGACGTGGTCGTGGCGGTGATCGACACCGGCGTGGACATCCGCCATCCCGACATCGCGGCGAACATCTGGCGGAATCCCGGCGAGATCCCCGGCGACGGGGTCGACAACGATGCCAACGGATTCGTCGACGACGTGCACGGCTGGAACTTCGTCCGTGACACTCCCAACCCGCGCGATGACAACGGCCACGGTACGCACGTCGCGGGCACGATCGGTGCGGTGGGCGACAACGGGGTCGGCGGGGCCGGGGTCGCGTGGCAGGTCTCGATCATGCCGCTCAAGTTCCTCGACCGGCGGGGCTCCGGCGCGACGAGCGACGCGGTCGCGGCGATCAAGTACGCGACGCGCATGCGTCGCGACTTCGGCATCGAGGGGGTGGCGACGACCCACAGCTGGGGCGGATCGGGGCCGTCGGCGTCGTTACGGGTGGCCATCGCGGCGGGCGGTGCTGCCGGCATCCTCTTCGTCGCGGCGGCCGGCAACGACGGGGAGGACAACGACCGCATGCCGACCTATCCGGCGAGCGACCGCGACGACTCCGTGATCGCCGTCGCCGCCACCGACCGGATCGACAGGCCCGCGACCTTCTCGAACACGGGAGCGACGAGCGTCGATCTGGCCGCGCCCGGCGTCCGGATCCGCTCCACCGCGCCGGACGGACGGTCGGCCACCTTCAGCGGCACGTCGATGGCCGTGCCGCACGTGACCGGCACGATCGCGCTCGTGGCCGCGGCCAATCCGGCGGCGACGGCGGCGCAGAGGCGCACCGCGATCCTCGCCACGGTGCGGCCCGTCGCGGCCCTCGCCGGCGTCGTGCGCACCGGGGGCGTCGTCGACGCGGGGGCTGCCGTGCGCGCGATTCTCGATCTCGACGCGCTTGCGGCTGCCGAGGCGGCTGCCGCGGAGCCCGCGGAAGGCGAGGCCGCGCCGATTCAGCCCGCGGAATCGCCCGCTCCTTCGCTGCCGCCCGCGGCGGATTTCGGCGACGTGCGCGACACGGCCCACGCCGTCCGGATCCGATCCGGGGCGATCACGCTCGACGGCGAGATCGGCGACGGCCGCGTCGGTGCCAGTGACGTCGACCTGTTCCGCGTGCACCTCGCGGCCGGCCAGCGGCTCGTGATCGACGTGGATGCCCGCTCGGCCGGATCACGGCTCGACAGCGTGGTGCGGGTGTTCTCGCGACACGGGCGTCGGCTCGCCGTCAACGACGATCACGCCGGGGCGCCCGACAGCCACCTCGTCTTCGAGGCGCGGAGAAGCGGCGTCCACTACGTCGGCCTCTCTGGGTTCGGCAACGCCGCCTACGGCATCGCGCGGGGCGGCCGGCGCGGCCCCGGCTCCACGGGCGGCTACGCGTTGACGCTCACCTTCGATGCGCCGCCGCCGTCGAGGGCGCTGCACGTGTTCGGATTCCCGGAGCAGGATCAGGCCACCAGGTCGGTGAGCACGTGGCCATGCACGTCGGTGAGGCGGCGCTGGATGCCGTTGTTGTAGACCGAGAGCCTCGTGTGATCGATGCCGAGCAGGTGCAGCGCGGTCGCGTGGAGGTCGTAGCAGAAGGTCGGATGCTCCGCGGCCTTGAAGCCGAGGTCGTCACTCGACCCGTAGGCCGTGCCTCCCCGGATGCCGCCGCCGGACATCCACACCGTGAACGCTCCGGCGTTGTGGTCGCGCCCCTTCCCCTGGGCCGCCGGCTGCCGACCGAATTCGGTCTGGCACATGACGAGCGTCGATTCGAGCAGCCCGTGGGCCTTCAGGTCGGCGAGCAGGGCGCTCGCGCCGCCATCGAGAATCGGTCCCCAGTAGCCGTGGTCGCGCACGAGATCCTCGTGCGAATCCCAGTTGGGGCGGATCTTCTTCACGGCGGTGTTCTCGGCGCCGCAGTAGATCTGCACGAAGCGCACGCCCCGCTCCACCAGCCGCCGGGCGAGCAGGCACTGCCGGCCGAAGGGGCCGATGTCGGGATGGTCGAGCCGGTAGAGCGCCTCGACGCTCGCGGGCTCGCCCGAGAGGTTCGTCACCTCGGGCGCGGAGAGCTGGAGGCGGGCGGCGAGTTCGTAGGCGGCGATGCGGGCGGACCGTTCCGTGGTGTCGGCCCGCGGGGCGAGATGTCGGGCATTGGCCATCGCGAGAAATGCGCGGCCCGCCTCGTCCCCGGCGACGAGCGCGGCGTGATCCGGTGACGCGACGAGGTCGGCGATCGGCGGACGCCCCTCGGCCGTCTCGATCACGGTGCCCTGATGGATTGCCGGCAGGAACCCGGCGCCCCAGTTCACGGGCCCACCCGGCGGCAGGCCCCGCGGGTCGGGGAGCACGACGAACGCCGGCAGATCCTCCGACTCGCTGCCGAGGCCGTAGGTGACCCAGGAGCCCATCGAGGGGAACCCGGGCAGGATGAACCCCGAGTTGGCCATGAACATCGCCGGGCCGTGGAGCGCCGTCTTGCTCTGCATCGAGTGGACGAAGGCCATCTCGTCGACGTGCGCGGCCAGGCCGGGGAGCAGGTCGCTCACCCAGCGGCCCGAGTCGCCATGCTGTCGAAACGGCCAGTAACTCGGCTGGCAGTCGCCGGGCTTCGAGGCGAAGAACTGCACCGCGCCGGTCGTGTCGAACGGGGTGCCGGCGCGGCGCACAAGCTCGGGCTTGTGGTCGAACGTGTCGAGGTGCGAGAGGCCGCCGGGGCAGAAGATGTTGATCACCGCGCGGGCCCGCGCGGGGGCCAGCGGCGGCCTGGCGGCGAGCGGGTTGCGCGAGCGGCGCGGCCCCACCGCGCCCTCGGCGAGCATGGCGGTCAGGGCGACACCGCCGAGGCCGCCGCCGAGATGCCAGAGCATGTCGCGGCGCGACACCGCGCCGTGTCGCAGGCCACAGGCAAACGCGTCGGCCGACATGGTTCAGTCCACGAAGAGGAATTCGTTCGTGTTGAGGAGCATCCGGCAGAACTGCGGCAGGCCGGCGGAGTTCACCAGCGCGACCGCGGCGGCCGCCTCCGCGCCGTCCGGCTCGCGGGCCAGCGCGAGCCGGTAGGCACGAAGGACCTGCGCCGCCGGGTCGGGGCCCGCCTCCCGCTCGAGCCGGCGGGCCCAGTGCCCGGCCTGGCGGAGCATGAAGTCGTTGTTCAAAAGCGCGAGGGCCTGCAGCGCCGTCGTCGTTTCGAGTCGGGCCGGCGCGAGGTTGGCCGGGTTCGGGCAGTCGAGTGTCGTCAGGAACGCGTGCGGGGTGCTGCGGACAACGAAGCGGTAGATGCTCCGCCGCCAGAGGTCGGGCGTGTCGGGCGTCACGTAGCGGTAGACGGGCGCGTAGGCCTCCTCGTAGGCGAAGTCGCGGTAGCCGGGGCCGTGCATCGCGTCGTTGAGGCAGCCGGAGACGGCGAGCGTCGCGTCGCGCAGGCTCTCGGCGTCGAGCCGTCGGGGGGAGTGACGCCAGAGCAGGCGGTTGTCCGCATCGACCGCGAGCGCCGCCGCCGCGTCGGGCACGCCGACGCTCCGCTGCCGGTAGGCGTGGCTCGTGCAGATGAGCCGGTGCAGCGCCTTGAGCGACCAGCCCCGCACCGCGACCTCGGATGCGAGCCAGTCGAGGAGCTCGGGATGCAACGGTCGGCCCCCTCCCAGTCCGAGGTCGCTCGGCGTGTCCACGAGCCCGACGCCGAAGTGGTGGTGCCAGAGGCGATTGACGATCACGCGGGCCGTGAGCGGGTTGTGCGGCGACGTGATCCAGTCGGCGAGCGCGGCCCGCCGCGTGCCGTCGGACAGGGAGGCGTCGCCGAACCGCGCCGGGAGGCCGGCGAGGAGCGAGATCGTCCCCGGCCCCACCTCGTCGCCCGACAGCTCCGGGTTGCCCCGGAGGTGCATCCGCACCGCGGGCGGCGTGGCGGTCACCGGCCCGAAGACCTTGTCCGACTCGCGGAGCGACTTCGCCTCCTCCTCGACCGCCGCCAGGCGTGCCTCGGCGGCCGCGAGCGCCTCGCGCCGCCCTGCGTCGAGCGACGGCGTCGTGCCCTCGATGCCCGGATCGCCGAAGAAGACCTGATCCATGCCGATCCCGTTGCCGCCGTCCGTGGCGACGAGCGTCAGGAACCGTGCGCCTGCGGGCAGCGAGATGTCGAGCGGCACGCCTCCGTCGTCGCGGCCGACGCGTCCCGCGGCCATCCGCTCGCCATCGACGAACACGAAGTAGTCGGCTCCCGCCTGCGGCGTCGTGCCGCCGTAGCCCACGACGGCGCGGAACCTCGGGCGCTCGAGATCGATGCCGGCGAGAATCTCGGTCAGGTCGAACGTGATCCCGGCGTTGGCGTGCAGGCCGAGCAGCGTGTGGCCGCGGGCGGCGTAGTCGACGTCGCCGAGCGTCGTGGCGTGCTGCCGCGCGACCGGTCCGTTGCGGATCGCATCCCATCCCGCCCGGCTCGTCTCGGGGATGCCCTGCACCGTCAGGCCGGTGGTCGTCACCGGCACCTCGCCGGGCCCGTGGGGGATGAACACCGCGTGCACGCGCTTCGTCGGTCCGGGCTTCGGCGCGTTGACCGTGATCGCCGAGAGGAACCCACCGGGCTTCCCATCGACCACCCGGCCGTTGCGGGCGTCGATCCCGGCCCCCTTGGTGCCACTGCCGCGGCCGTCGCCGCCGCCGACGAGCGCGGCCACGTCGAGCGGCCGGCCCGCGAGCGCGTGGACCTCCCGCCGGGCCGCCGCCACCGCGGCGGCGAGTTCTTACTTTGGTTTATCGGAACGGTCCTGCGCGGAGCGGTCGGTCGGCCGCTCCGCACGCCGCACGCCGGCGAACACCGCCACGAGCCCGTAGTATTCTCGCTGCGGCACCGGATCAAGCTTGTGGTCGTGGCAGCGGGCGCAGTTGATCGTCACGCCGCAGGTGGCCGTCATCACCTGCGTGACCATGTCGTCGAGGTCATCGGCGCGGGCCTGTCGCCGCAGGACATCGCTCTTGGTCTCCACCTGACCGACGAAGTCCCATGGCCCGGCGGTGAGGAAGCCCGCCGCGACGACGTGGTCGGGGTCATCGGGTGCGACGACATCACCGGCGATCTGCCGCCGTAGGAATTCGTCGTAGGGGAGGTCGCGGTTGAGCGCGTCGATCACCCAGTCTCGGTAGCGCCAGGCGTTGGGCCGCAGCTGGTCGCGTTCGAAGCCGTGGGTATCGGCATAGTGGGCGATGTCGAGCCAGTGGCGGGCCCACCGTTCGCCGTAGTGGGGGGAGGCGAGCAGCCGGTCGACGAGCCGCTCGTAGGCGTCGGGCGAGGCGTCGCCCTCGAAGGCGATCACCTCTTCCGGAGAGGGTGGCAGGCCCAACAGGTCGAATGAAAGCCGGCGGATCAGCGTGCGGCGATCGGCTTCGGGCGCGGGTGACAGGGTGTTCTTGGTCAATGAAGACTGGATGAAACGATCGATGTCGTTGCGAGCCTCCCAGACAGCGACGGTTTCCGGATCGATCGACGGAACGGTCGGCCGACGGAGCGGCTGCCATGCCCAATGATCGAGGCGGGGATCACGGTCGATCTCGCGGGCATGTCGATCGAACTCCGTCTCAGGCCACTCAGCTCCGGCGTCGATCCACCGCGACAGTCGTGAGATTTCCTGTGCAGACAGACGATCACCCTCCGGAGGCATCATCCGCTCGTGGTCGGTGCTCGTGATGCGGCGGATGAGCTCGCTCTCCGCAGACCGACCGGGCATGATCACCCGGCCAAAGTCCCCCCCCTGGATCGCCCGGTGCCGCACGTCGAGACGCAGTCGGCTCTCCTGCGTATCCGCTCCATGGCACTCGCCGCAGCGGCTTTTCAGGAGCGGCCTGATCTCCCGCTCGAAGTCGGGTCCGTCCGCGGCCAGCGAGGTGAGGTGACCGGAGACCAGCACTCCCACGAGTCCGGCGGTCGCCATCACTGACGTGAGACGCAGTCTGATCGGGAGGGCGAACGGCAGCAGTGAATGAAAGCCCAATCTGGGACTCGCTCTGGTGATCGTTGGGGAGGCGTTCTCCGCGGGATGCCTTGCTACGGCATCACGAAACTAATTGTAGTTGAGCGGGAATGGAAGTCGATTGGACGTATGCTGTGAGCGATCCGCCGCGTTCCATGGCGCTGGGGCGGAACGTCTCCGGGAGCAGCGATCCATGACCCATGCACTCCGTCAGAAATCACTCGACCTCAATCTGGCACGCATCCTTTCGGACCCGGCGTGCAAGGACTTCATTCTTGCCGATGCCAAGGACGCCGACATGGCATTCGGGCTGGCGGCACCCGGGATTGCGGCCGGCGGGGAGTCCTCGCGAGGCCCCTTCCGGACGATTCATGACTATCGTCAAAGCATCCGCGATATCGTGGGGCAGGGACTGGTCGACATCATGCTCATGAGCGCGAGCACAAGCGAGGTGCTGGCGATCGAAGAGGGAGTGTTTTTGGACTCGCCCGTGACACCCGCGGTTCGGATGAATGACACCACGGACATCTGGCTGGCGACCGGAACGGGCTCGTATACCCGCCAGCCGGCACTGCCGTTCGCAACCACTCCGATCCCCCATGCCCGCCATGCTAGGCTCGATCAGGGGCGCGGACACGCGGCGGCCAGCGACCGGGGGGCAAATCTCGGGCTCTTTTCGGTGACGCGCAACGACGAGGCGTCCCTCGATCGTGCGATGCTCGCCGCCTACCGTGATTTGCGTTTGGAGTCGGAGCGAGAGGGGTTCAGACACTGTCTCGAGGACTCTTTCCCGAACGCGACGCGTTCCCAAAGCGGGTCCATCTTCGACATCGGTCGTTTCCTCGCCGATCT
>JBJTBO010000156.1:0-2036 GCA_046091445.1 Planctomycetaceae bacterium
GTGCAGGCGCGAGCGCATTCCCCGGCAGTCCCGGCCGAAATGGGAATGAATCTCCGTGACGCTCTCGGCGGTCAGGCGTGATGCGCCGCCGCCGATCACCCAAGTTCCTCGACATCGGCGAGGTCCTTGAGCCGGCCGGCCGCCTCGTGGGCGGCATTGGGCTGGCCGGGCCGATCCTTCCGGTTCGTATCCTTTTCCGCCGGAGGCTGAATCACTCCCGGCGGGGCGGCGTTCTCCTCGGCGCGTGATCCCCATGACCGGCAAACAGTTCTTCGACTGGCAGACATCGGGCGGCACCGATGACGTGATGCGGCTGGTCGATTGCTTGGAACGGGCGGACGTGCCCTGGTGCTGCATCGGCGGCGTGGCCGTCAATCACTGGGCCGAGCAGCAGATGGTCACCCGTGACGTCGTTCTCGTGATCGCCCTCGACGCGGTGGACCGAGTCGTGCGGATGCTCGAGGAAGCCGGGTTCACGAGCGAAAAGTTTGGCTGGTCGGTGAAGCTCAAGGCCCGGTCTGCGGTCTCGATCCAGCTTTCGACGGAGGATTTTTATCACGAGTTTCCCGGCCGGTCGGTGCCTGCCGACGTGCATGGGATCCTGATGCGAGTCGCGTCGCTCGACGACACGCTGGCCGGGAAAATCAAGGCTTGGTCGGAGCCTACCCGCCGGCAGAGCAAGCAGGCGAAGGACTTCATCGACATCGTGAGGCTCGTCGAGGCGCACCCCCGGCTGTGGGCGAGCCTCACGCCCGAGTTGCAGCAACTCGTGAAGCAGCCGATGGGCTGAACGGCATGGGTACGGGGTTCTGCGACGGATCGCAGATCGATCCCGCACTGCGAGTCAAGAAGACTGCCGGCATGCCAATGAGGGGCACCGCCCCGGTTGATCAACCTTTGCCCGAGCTGTCTTTTCGCGGCTATGATCCCACGGGCATGACGTGAAGGTTCCCCACGAGAAATCCGCTGTGATGGCCGAAACCGCGGCACTCATCGAGGCCCGAGCACTGCTTGGCATGCGCGATGACGGGCGGCGATATGAACTGGTGGAGGGAGTCCTGCGGATGACGTCTCCGGCAGGCGGTCGGCATGGTCGTGTGGCGCACTCGCTGTCGCTGATCGTGGGCACGCATGTTCGTGCCCGGCAGTTGGGCCTCGCATACGCCGCCGAAACAGGCTTTTTGCTCGCCCGCGAGCCCGATACCGTTCGCGCGCCGGACGTCGCGTTCGTGGCCCGGGAGCGGGCCTTTGATATCGATGACGACCAGGGTTTCGTGACGGTCGTTCCCGATCTTGTCGGTGAGGTGGTGTCGCCGCGGGATTCATTCAGCGATGTCGAGGAGAATGTGCTGGCCTGGCTCGCGGCCGGCACGCGGCTTGTCATCGTCGTCGAGCCGACAACCCGCACGATCCATGCCTACCGCGGCTCCGATCGGGTGGTCGTGCTGTGCGAAGGCGAGCAGCTTGATGCGGGCGACGTCGTGCCGGGGCTCACCATCGCCGTGGCCGAGTTGTTTCGGGGGTAGCGGCGACGGACACGGCCACCGCGTGGAATCCCGCCATGGCTCGGCCGCCGCGTCCGGTGGAGCCGGCCCACCCAGTCCGACCCCGTCAGGCGACCGCCTTGCGGTAGACGAGCCAGCGCATCTCGATCGGCGACTCGTGCCGCGGCACGTCGAAGACGTCGAGGCCGCTCACCCAGTCGGCATACCAGCCCGTGGGCGGCCACGCGCCTTCGGGCAGGTGACGCCGCTCGTAGTCGTGCACGGCGTCATCCGAGACGAGCACGAGCGGCAGGCCCGAGACGGCCGCCGCCACCTCGGGATACGTGAAGATCGACGTGTAGACCTGCAGGCCGAGCTCGCGGGCCGCGGCGTCGGGCGTGTAGCCCACCTGCGGCAGGAACACGTTGAACACCAGCCTCCCGCCAGGCGCCAGGCACGCCGCGGCGAGTTCGAACATCCGGCGGAGTTCGGCCGTCGAGCGGAAATCCGAGACCACCTCCGAGAGCACCACGAGACCGTAGTCCCTCCGGA
>JBJTBO010000157.1:0-7737 GCA_046091445.1 Planctomycetaceae bacterium
CGCCGGCCGACGGTCCCTGAGGAGGCGCGTGCTGGCGACGAGGATGTAGACCAGCCCCGCGACGAAGAGGGGCGCGCCCAGCCACGTGATGTCGAACATGCCGAGGGTGCGTCCGGTCCTGGCGGCGTAGAGCCCGCTCACGACCACGTTCGTGCTCGTGCCGATGAGCGTGCAGAGGCCGCCCAGGACGACCGCGTCGTTCATCGGCATGAGCAGCCTCGAGACGCTCAGCCGCTGCTTGCGGGCCCAGTCCCGGATCGCGGGCACCATGAGCGCGACCACGGGCGTGTTGTTCATGAAGCCGGAGAGCACCCCGGGCACCACCACCGCCCGCAGCTGGGCCGAGACGAGCGACTTCGGCCGGCCGAGGACCCGGCCGGTGATCCCGGCGAGCGCTCCGGTGCGGTCGATGGCGGCGGCGACCACGAACAGGGCCGCCACCGTCACCATCCCCTCGTTGCTCATGCCGCCGAGCGCCTCGGCGGGGGAGAGGATCCCGGCCGCCAGCAGCACCACCACGCCGCCGATCATCGCCATGTCGGCCGACCGACCGACCACGAGCATCGCCGAGAGCGTCGCGACGATGACGCCGCCGGTGAGGAATGCCTCCCAGTCGGGCGTGAATGTGGGTGGGGGAGAAGGGGGCATTCGGAGCCGCCGGGCGGTGCGCGTCGTCGCGTTCCACTGGCAGCACTTTCCCGTTGTTGTCGCAGGAACGCAAGGCCAGACCGGGTCGGCGCCGGGTTTTCACGGGGCATGCCGCCACGGTAGAGAGTCGTGTCAACGGAGGGCTGCATGCGCCTGTTTCCATCGGACCGCTACCCGCTGCCGCTCCCGCCGGACCATCGCTTCCCCGCGGCCAAGTACGCGCTCCTGCGCCGCCGGCTCGAGATGCTCGCGATCGCGGGAGCGCCGTTCGAGTTCATCGAGCCGCATGCGGCGACCGACGACGAGCTGCTGCGGGTGCACGATCGTGGCTACGTGGGCCGCGTGCTCGCCGGCACGCTCGCCCCGCAGGAGGTGCGCCGCATCGGCTTCCCGTGGAGTCCCGAGCTCGTGGTGCGATCGCTGCGCAGCACCGGAGCGGCGGTGGACGCCGCGGCGGCGGCCCTCGCGGACGGCGTGGCGGCGAGCCTCGCCGGGGGCACGCACCATGCGGGGCCCGACTGGGGCGAGGGCTACTGCGTGTTCAACGACACCGCCGTGGCCGCGCGGGAGATGCAGGCCCGAGGCGCCGTCCGCCGTGTGCTCATCGTGGACTGCGACGTGCACCAGGGGAACGGCACGGCGGCGATCTTCGCGGACGACGCGACCGTGTTCACGCTCTCGCTCCACGGCGAGCGGAACTTTCCCCTGCGCAAGCACCCGGGATCGCTCGACGTCGGGCTGCCCGACGGCACCCGCGACGACGCCTACCTCGCGGCGCTCGAGGCCGCGCTCGCCACCGCCCTGTCGCGGTCACGTGCCGACCTCGCGCTCTACATCGCGGGAGCCGATCCGTACGAGGGGGACCGGCTCGGGCGGCTCGCGCTCACGAAGACCGGCCTCGCCGCCCGCGACGAAATGGTGCTCGACGCCTGCTGGAACGACGGGCTCCCCGTCGCGATCGTCTGTGGCGGCGGCTACTGCGCCGACCTCGAATCGATCGTCGACATCCACGCTGCGACCATGGTCGCCGCCGCCGCCCGGGCCGGGGCTCCACCAAACCGCCACCCGGAGTAGAATGGAGGGCGTCAGGAGAGAGTCGCAAGACCGCCGAAGGCCGAACGCTCAGGCAAAAGAACTGACGACACGCACTGCTGGAGAGCGGCGGGGCTCGCGGAGCCTCGCCCACCGAAGGGGCAAACCGCGGGCGTCGCCCGTGGCGAATCTCTCAGGTCCAAGGACAGCGGGGCTTCCGTAGCACGGGCGGGTGACGGCACGTCCGTCGGCCCGTCCCCGGAGCCCTTTCATGTCAGACCTCGTGACCGCAGCCCGCGCCCCCTCGTCCGGCGCGCCCACGCCCGTGCAGTTCGAGTCCCGGGACCGGAGTCCCGGTCGCCCCGCGCCCCTCCTCGCGCTCGAGGATCCGTCCGAGTTCGTCGGCCGCCACGTCGGCCCGTCGGCAGCCGACGAGCGGCACATGCTCGCTGCGGTCGGGGCAGCATCGCTCGACGACCTGGTCGAGCGGATCGTGCCGGCGAGCCTCGCCCGCCGCGGGGCGCTGCGGCTGCCTCGGGCGGTGACCGAGGCGGCGGCGCTCGCGGAACTGCGCGGGATCGCCTCGTGCAACCGCGTCCTCACGAGCTGCATCGGACAGGGCTACCACGACACCCACACCCCCGGCGTCATCCTCCGGACCATTCTGGAGAATCCCGCCTGGTACACGGCCTACACGCCCTACCAGGCAGAGATCGCCCAGGGCCGGCTCGAGGCGCTCGTCAACTTCCAGACGATGGTGTGCGACCTCACGGCGCTCCCCATCGCCAACGCGTCGCTCCTCGACGAGGCCACGGCGGCGGCCGAGGCGATGACGCTGGCACGCCGCACGTCGTCGGTCGCGGGCGACGTGTTCCTCGCCGACGTCGGCTGCCACCCGCAGACGCTCGAGGTGCTGCGCACCCGGGCCCGGCCGCTGGGCATCACCGTCGAGGTGGGGGACGCGGCGGCGATCCACGAGCGTCATGACTGCTTCGGGGTGCTCGTGCAGTATCCGGGCACGGACGGGGAGGTGCGGGACTGGCGGACCCTCGCGGAGGCCGTCCACGCACGCCAGGCCGTGCTCTGCGTGGCCGCCGACCCGCTCGCGCTCGTCGTGCTCGCCCCGCCGGGCGAGTGGGGGGCCGACATCGTCGTGGGCACGACGCAGCGCTTCGGCATGCCGATGGGGTGCGGCGGGCCGCATGCGGCGTTCCTCGCCTGCCGCGACGCATTCAGGCGATCGCTGCCGGGTCGGCTGGTCGGCGTGAGCGTCGATGCCCACGGCCGGCCCGCCTATCGGCTCGCGCTCCAGACCCGCGAGCAGCACATCCGGCGCGAGAAGGCGACGAGCAACATCTGCACCGCGCAGGTGCTGCCGGCGGTCGTCGCGAGCATGTATGCCGTCTGGCACGGGCCGGAGGGGCTCGAGCGCATCGCATCACGCGTGGCCGCGCTCACGGCGATCCTCGCCGACGGGCTTCGCGGGCTCGGTCTCGCGATCAGGAACGCCCACGCGTTCGACACGCTCGCGGTGGCGACCGAAGGGCGCACCGCGGCCATCGCGGCCCGCGCCCTGGAGCTCGGCATCAACGTGCGCACGCTCGATCGCGCCACGCTCGGCATCACGCTCGACGAGACGACGACGCGGGACCATGTCGTGCGCCTCTGGCACGCCTTCGCGGCTCCGGAACGGACGGTGCCCGACGCCTCGGCGTTCGACGGCCCGGTCCGCGACCTCCTGCCCCCGTCCCTGCGCCGCACGACCGCCCTGCTCACGCACCCGGTCTTCCACGCGCATCGCTCCGAGACGGCGATGCTGCGCTACATCCGCGAGCTGTCCGACCGCGACCTCGCCCTCGACCGCAGCATGATCCCGCTGGGCAGCTGCACGATGAAGCTCAACGCGACGAGCGAGATGATCCCGATCACGTGGCCGGAGTTCGCGCGGATCCATCCCTTCGCCCCGGCGGACCAGCGCGAGGGCTACGCGGTCCTCGACGCGCAGCTGCGCGGATGGCTCTGCGAGGCGACCGGCTACGCCGGCATCAGCCTCCAGCCGAACGCCGGCAGCCAGGGGGAATACGCCGGCCTCCTCGCCATCCGTGGGTGGCACGAGTCGCGGGGCGAGGGGCACCGGGACGTGTGCCTCATTCCGGCCTCGGCGCACGGCACCAACCCCGCGAGCGCCCAGATGGCTGGCATGCGCGTCGTGGTGACCGGCTGCGACGCCCAGGGCAACGTCGATCTCGTCGAGCTCGAGGCGAAGTGCCGCGAGCACGCCGACCGGCTTGCGGCGGTGATGATCACCTACCCGAGCACGCACGGCGTGTTCGAGTCGGACATCGTGCGGCTGTGCGAGATCGTCCATCGCCATGGCGGCCGGGTCTACGTCGACGGGGCGAACATGAACGCCCTCGTCGGCCTCGCCGCGCCGGGCGCCTTCGGCGGCGACGTGAGCCACCTCAACCTCCACAAGACGTTCTGCATCCCGCACGGCGGCGGAGGCCCGGGGGTCGGGCCCGTGTGCGTGGTGGAGGATCTCGTGCCGTTCCTGCCCGGCCACGCGACGGGCGGCCTGCCCGAGAGCGTCGTCGGCGCCGTGTCGGCCGCCCCGCTCGGCAACGCGGCCGTCCTGCCGATCAGCTGGATGTACGTGCGGATGATGGGCCCCGAAGGTCTGCGTCGGGCGACATCCACGGCGATCCTCGCGGCGAACTACGTGAGCTTCCGCCTGCGGGATCACTTCCCCACCCTCTACGCGGGACCGGGCGGGCGGGTGGCGCACGAGTGCATCCTCGACCTGCGGCCGCTCAAGGAGACCTCGGGCGTCACGGCCGAGGACGTGGCCAAGCGACTCGTCGACTACGGCTTCCACGCCCCGACGCTGAGCTTCCCGGTGCCGGGCACGCTCATGGTGGAGCCCACGGAGAGCGAGCCGCTCGCGGAGATCGACCGGTTCATCGACGCGATGATCGCCATCCGCGAGGAGATCCGCCGGATCGAGTCGGGCGAGTGGCCGCGCGAGGACAATCCGCTGGTCCACGCCCCACACACCGCCGCGACCGTGACGTCGAGCGCGTGGAGCCGTCCCTACTCGCGCGAGGAGGCCGTGTTCCCGGTGCCCGGGCTCGCGCGACGGAAGTACTGGCCGCCGGTCGGCCGCGTGGACAACGTGCACGGCGACCGCAACCTCTTCTGCAGCTGTGTGCCGGTGGCCGCCTGGGACGAATCCGCCGGGTGAACGTCCCTGGCCGGATATGCTGCGACGGAAGCCCAGCACCTCCGGAGACGTTCGATGATGCGATCACCCAGGCTCGCCGCGGCGGGCGTCGCGCTGATTGCGGCCGTGTGCGCGGTAGGACGGGGCGCGGCGGCCGCCGAGTCGTGGCCGCAATGGCGCGGACCGTATCGCGACGGATTCGTCGTCGCGGGCGGATGGCCCGACGGCCTGGAGCAGTCGCGTCTCGAACGGACGTGGCGCGTCGATCTCGGGCCCGGCTACTCGGGGCCGCTCGTCGGCACGATCGCCACGCCGCAGGGGCCGATCGGGGCCGTCTTCGTCACCGAGACCCGTGGCAAGAAGACGGAGCACGTGCGGGCCCTCGACCGCGCGACCGGCAAGGAGCTGTGGCAGGCCTCGTGGGAGGGGGCGATGAGCGTGCCCTTCTTCGCCGCCTCCAACGGCTCGTGGATCCGGGCCACGCCCTGCCTCGACGAGGGCCGTCTCTTCGTGGCGGGCATGCGCGCTCTGCTCGTCTGTCTCGATGCGGCCACGGGCGCGGAGCAGTGGCGCGTCGATTTCGTGGCGGCGCTCGAGAGCCCGCTGCCCGCCTTCGGCTTCGTGTCGAGCCCGCTCGTGATCGGCGACCACGTCTACGTGCAGGCCGGGTCGGGCTTCGTGAAGCTGGAGAAGGCGACGGGGAAGATCGCGTGGCGCGTGCTCGCGGACGGAGGGGGCATGTCCGGCAGTGCGTTCTCGTCCCCCTATCCGACCACGCTCGGCGGCGCGTCGCAGATCCTCGTGCAGGGGCGGGATGCGCTCGCCGGCGTCGATCCCGAAACGGGCTCGGTCCTGTGGAAGACGCCCGTCGAGGCATTTCGCGGCATGAACATCGTGACGCCCACGGTCGTGTCGAACCGCGTCTTCACGACGAGCTATGGCGGCGGCTCGTTTCTCTTCGCGATCGATCCGGCCCAGGCGACGAAGCCGGTGGAGCAGGTGTGGCGCAACAAGGTCCAGGGCTACATGTCGTCGCCGATCGTGATCGAGGGCCACGCATACGTGCACCTGCGGAACCAGCGTTTCGCCTGTCTCAACCTCGCCACGGGCGAGGAGGCGTGGATCACGACGCCGTTCGGCCGCTACTGGAGCATGGTCGCCTCGGGCGACCGAATCCTGGCCCTCGACGAGACCGGCACGCTGCGGCTCATCCGGGCGACGCCGGAGGCCTACACGCTGCTCGGCGAGGCGAAGGTCGCCGAGGAGGAGGCCTGGGCCCATCTCGCCGTGGCCGGAGGCGACCTCTTCGTGCGTGACCTCGAGGGGATCACCGCCTATTCCTGGCGGTAAGCGGCGGCGGTGAGGCCGATGGCTCTCCCGGCGGTGAACCCGATCGTAGGCTCTAGCCAAGTCCCGGTGCCCCACGCGCCGGCGTCTCCCGCAGGAGGAACGTCATGCCGTATCGTGCCCGCGAGACGCGTCGCCCTCTTCGTCTCCGCGTCAAGCGACTCGATCCCCGGTTCCCGCTGGCCGGGGACGTCACCGCGACCCTCGCCGCCGGCGTCCTCACGCTCCAGGGGGATGTGGAGGCGAACGGTGTCGAGGTCAGCGTCACGCAGGCGGGCGACCTGCTCGTGGCGGGACGGCGGGTCGAGGGCGGCGACACGTCGCTCGTCGTGGACGGCGAGGCGGTCGCCGAACGGGCGTTTCGCGACGTGACCGTGCTGCGGGTGCGGCTCGGTGCGGGCGCCGACTCGTTCCGGCTTTTTGGCCGCGAGACCTTCGACCTCGACGCGGTCGATATCGGCACGGGACCGGGTGCGGACCGATGCATGCTCGACCTGCATGCGACCCTCACCGGGTCGGCGACGATCTCCACTGGAGCCGACGACGACTTCGTGAGTCTCTCCGTGACGGTGCTCGGCGACCTGCGGCTCCTGACAGGAGACGGAGCGGATCAGGTCTCGGGCGAGGGGATCTCCGTCGGCGGACGGACGATCATCGACACGGGCGCGGGCGATGACGTGGTCATGTTCGTCAACGACGCCGACTTCCAGCAGGCCGTGCGCATCCTGACGCGGAGCGGCGACGACGGCGTGGAACTGCTTGGGGGCATCGAGGTCGCGGCGACGCTCGCGATCGTCACCGGCGACGGTGCGGACGGCGTCGCGATCGAAGAAGTCGTCATCCGGGGGAGTGCGGCGATCACGGGCGGCACCGGGAACGATGCGGTGTGGATCAGCAGCGGACCCGTGGCGGGCGCGAAGACGACCGGGGGCGGCGCGCTCGACGTCGCGGGCGGACAGGGCGACGACGTCCTCACGCTCCGCCAGACCATCGAGGTCGCCGGCAATCTCGGGCTCCTGCTCGGCGAGGGCAACGATGCCTGCTCCACGGAGGGGCTCGTGCGGGTGCTGGGCAGCGCGCGTGTGGATCTCGGTGCCGGCGTCGGCGAGACGTTCGCGGTGCGCCAGTCGGACGCCAGCCCCGACGGTCGCACGCTCGACGTCGACGGTGACGTGACGATCGTGAAGCCCTCGGGCACGGCGACGCTCTCGATGAGTGGCGTTGGCCCGAACGGGCGGCCGCTCGTGGGTCGCGACCTCGTCGTGAGGGCACTCGGGGGCGGCATGAACGTCGGCATCGTTGGCGTCAGCGTCGGACGCGATCTGCGCGTCTCGACGGGAGCCGGGGAGGATCAGGTCACCGTCTCCCAGCTGGCGACCGGACGCCGCCTGCAGGTCGCGACCGGCCCGGGCAACGGAACGGTGCGAGTCGATGGGGTCGCCGTCGGTGAAGACGCGAGGCTGGTCGGGGGGGCGAACGCGGACTCGGTC
>JBJTBO010000158.1:0-4551 GCA_046091445.1 Planctomycetaceae bacterium
GGCTGCATCCGCCGCCGTTCCGCCTCCTCAGGCCGCCGGCGGATGCAGCCGCGCGCGAGGAAGCGAAGTTTCGCACCGCGCTCGCCTCACTCGCCGACCAGCTCGCCGAGGCGGGCGCCGGCGCCGAGGCGCGGCGTCGCGAGGCGATCTCCGCGCTTTCGCTCGAGGAGCGGGTGGACCTTGAAAAGGCCGAGCGCGCCTTCGCGCTGATGTCCGCGACCGAACGGCAGGCGCTCGAGGCGCTCGCCGCCGCACTCGCCGACCCTGCGCGCGAGGATCTGCGGGAGGCGGCCCTCGACTGGCACCAGTGGCTCCAGGTCGTCCGTCCGGAGGATCGGGAACGGGTGATCACGAGCGCCACCGACAAGCGGCTCGAGTGGATCGACTGGTATGCCTCGCGCGCGGGGTCGGCGAGTGCGGCGGCGAGCGCCTCGAGCGCCTGCCGTTCGGTCGCGGACATCCGCGCGAAGGCGCGCGCGGCCTTTTCCAGGTCCACCCGCTCCTCGAGCGAAAGCGCGGAGATCGCCTCGCGACGCCGCGCCTCGGCGCCGGCGCCCGCCTCGGCGAGCTGGTCGGCGAGTGAGGCGAGCGCGGTGCGAAACTTCGCTTCCTCGCGCTCGGCTGCATCCGCCGGCGGCCTGAGGAGGCGGAACGGCGGCGGCGACTCGCGGGCGGTGAGGGCCTCGAGGAAGCGCACCGAGCCGGCCTCCCGGAGGAGGTCGAGGTGCTGGACATAGGGCAGCTCGTGCGCAAGCCGCGCGTCGCCGTTGGGTGCCGTCAGCCTTCCCGCCGCGAGGCCCGTCATGAGCGCGCAGGCGACCACCGCGGCCGATACCGCCCACTCCACGCGGCGGCCACGATCACGATCGACACGGCGCGGCGGACCGCCGGCCGCCATCTGCACGGTCGTCGCCATCAGCCGTACCGCTGCGGCATCGGCGGGAGCGCCCGGCGGCAGCTCGTCGAGCAGGTCCCAGACGTCGGCCAGGTCGCGGGCGGGCGATCCCTCGGGCGGTGCCGCGAGCGCCGGCATGGCGACCGTGCGATTGGCGTCGTCGGGGTCGAGCGGACCGGGGTCGATCCCGCGCGGCGGGCCCATCAGTCGGCCTCCCCCACGCTCGCCCTGGCGGTGTCTCCGCCGCGGGCGGCCTCGTGCTCGTCGAGATACGCACCCAGAGCCTGCCGCAGCTGGTCACGGGCGCGGAAGATCAGCGACTTCACCGCGGGCACGGAGAGCCGCATCGCGGTGGCGATCTCGTCGTAGGAGCAGCCCTCGAACTTCGCGAGCAGGAGCGCCATGCGCTGCCGCTCCGCGAGCCCGGCGATCGCCTCCTGCACGACCCGCCGCACCTCCGAGCGATCCGCCTGACGTGCGGGAAGGAGTCCGCTCGCCGCGATCGCCAGCTGGTCGAGCCCGATCGCGCTCGACGAGGCGGAGGCACTCATCGGCACGCCGCGCTCGCGCCGCCGGTAGGCCCGCTGCTTCAGGTCGCTCGCGACATTGTTGGCGATCGTGTGCACCCAGGTCGTGAACTTCGCGGTCGGTCGGTAGCCGGCACGGGCGCGGAAGACCCGCAGGAACACCTCCTGCGCGAGGTCCTCGGCCGTGGCGTGATCCCCCACGTGATGGACGAAGAGCGTGACGAGCCGCGGCTGCCAGAGCGCGACGAGCTCCGCGAACGCCGCCGCATCCCCGTCCCGTACCCGCATCATGAGCGCCGTGGACGGATCAGCAGCCGCTCTCAACGATCCGGACGCCGACATGACCGCGGAATCCGTCACCATGGGATACGCCGCGCGTGCGCTCGGCAGGCGCGCCCAGACCAGCCCGCCTGGATGGCGGGCTTCCAAATCACGCCTGCCGAGGCCACGAGGGCTCGGCAGGCGTGAAACAGACATGGAGCGGAGGAGGATCGAACTCCCAACCTCGGCATTGCGAACGCCGCGCTCTCCCAGTTGAGCTACCGCCCCGATCCGAAACCCGCGGCGCGTGGAGGACCACCGCGGATTCCCGAGGAATTTTGATGCTACGGGAGCGGGTGCGGGGTGTCCAGCACGAGCGGCGACGGTGTCGGATTTGTCGCCCCTTCCGCCCACGCCGCGTCGCTGCCACGAGCGCCGTCGCACGTGGGTGGACGCGGCCGATCTCCTACACTGACCAGGTGAGACCGATCCCGCCGGACGCGGTGACCCGCCGTGCGGGCCGTGCATCGGCCTCATCGCGCCACGCTGCCCGCCTGCCTCCGTCCTCCGAGTCCGTTCCCTCAGTCCGTCCCCCCGCGACCGGCCTTCCCCCTTTCGCTCGCGCATGCCCGTACCCCCGATCGTCGTCCGCGGTGCACGGGAGCACAACCTCCGCGATGTCACCGTGGCCCTGCCGCGAGGGCGGCTCGTCTGCCTGTCGGGCGTGAGCGGCTCGGGCAAATCGAGCCTCGCGTTCGACACGCTCTACGCCGAGGGGCAACGCCGCTACGTCGAGAGCCTCTCCACGTTCGCGAGGCAGTTCCTCGGTCAGCTCCCCCGTCCCGACGTCGATGCCGTCACCGGCCTCTCCCCCTCGATCTCGATCGCGCAGAAGTCGGCGGGCACCAATCCGCGTTCGACCGTCGCGACGATGACGGAGATCCACGACTTCCTGCGGGTGCTCTATGCCCGCGTCGGCACGGCCCACTGCCCGACCTGCGACGCCGTGCTCGAGGCGCAGCCGCGCGACCAGATCTTGGAGCGGATCCTCGCGGCCTGGGCGGATCGCCGCGCGATGATCCTCGCGCCCCTGGTGCGTGACGCCAAGGGGGAGCACCGGGATCTCTTCACCGATCTCGTGCGGCAGGGCTTCACGCGGGCCCGGGTGGACGGCACCGTGTGCCGGGTCGAGGAGCCGCCGGCCCTCGCGAAGCTCCTCAAGCACACGATCGAGGTGGTGGTGGACCGGCTCGTGCCATCGGAGGCCACGCGGAGCCGGCTGGCGGAGGCGGTCGATCTCGCCCTGCGCACCGGCGGGGGCCAGGTGATCGTGGCCGGTGACGACGGTGCCACGGACGACCTCGTGCTCTCGAGCCGCTACGCCTGCGTGGCGTGCGGCGTGAGCTACGACACGCCGGAGCCGCAGCTCTTCAGCTTCAACAGCCCGCAGGGCGCCTGCCCGGCGTGCGACGGCCTCGGCGACATCTACGGCATCGATCCCGAGAAGCTCGTCACGAATCCCGAGAAGACGCTCCGCAAGGGGGCGATCGGCATCCTCGGCACGTTCCGCGACATGCCGCGCTGGATGCGGCGGCTCTTCAACGGCGTGGCCGCGCACGCCGAGGCCAAGAAAAAACTCCCCGCCGGCACACTGCTCGACACGCCCTGGCAGGAGCTCACGCCGCTTCAGAGGCGGATCTGGCTCGACGGCACCGGGATGGAGGAGATCAAGCTCTCCTGGCAGCGGGGCCGGGCCGAGCGCGGGGCGAAGACGAAGTTCGAGGGCATCCGGGCGCTCCTGGCCAATCGGTGGCGCAATGCGAAGAGCGGCATCATCCGCCGCATGCTCGAGAAGCTCATGCGCGTCACCCCCTGTCACGTGTGCTCGGGCGCGCGGCTCTCGCCGCAGGCGCGCGCGGTGCGGATCCCGACGGCGGCGCGCGGCGGCGGTGACCGAGGCGCCGCGACCCGGGAGCCGGCGGCGAAACGCGGCCGGGGGAAGCGCGGGACCGGCGATGCCGCGACGACTCCGGCGGACGCGCGGTCGCGCGAACTCTCGCTCGACGCGCTCTGTGCCCTGCCGATCGCCGACGCCCGCGTGTTTCTCTCCGATCTCGTCCTCGACGGCACGCAGGCGGTCATCGCCGTCGAGCTGCTCAAGGAGATCCGTGCGCGGCTCGCGTTTCTCGACGAGGTCGGCCTCGGCTACCTCGCGCTCGACCGCAAGGCGCCCACGCTCTCCGGCGGCGAGAGCCAGCGGATCCGGCTGGCCGCGCAGATCGGCTCGGGGCTGTCGGGCGTGCTCTACGTGCTCGACGAGCCGTCGATCGGCCTGCATCCGCGCGACAACACGCGGCTCCTGGGCGCGCTCGAGGCCCTCCGCGACAAGGGCAACACGGTCGTCGTCGTGGAGCACGACGAGGAGACGATCCGCGCGGCCGACTGGGTGGTGGACTTCGGCCCGGGGCCGGGAAAGCGCGGGGGCGAGGTCGTCGCCGCCGGCACGCCCGACGACGTGGCCCGCGAGCCGCGCAGCGTCCCCGGCGCGTTCCTCGCCGGCCGCGACGCGATTCCCGTGCCGCCGAAGCGCCGCGCGTCCGACGGCCGCACGGTCGCGCTCCGCGGCGTGAACCACAACAACCTGCGGGGCGGGGACGGCGAGATTCCGCTCGGGCTCCGCGTGTGCATCACGGGCGTGTCGGGCCGCGGCAAGAGCTCGCTCGTGGGCGACGTGCTCGAGCCGGCTGTCGTTCCTCGACCAGGTCGGCCTGGGCTATCTCGCCCTCGATCGCAAGGCCCCCACGCTTTCGGGTGGCGAGAGCCAGCGGATCCGGCTCGCCGCCCAGATCGGGTCTGGGCTCTCGGGCG
>JBJTBO010000159.1:0-8179 GCA_046091445.1 Planctomycetaceae bacterium
AACTGGTTCAGAGCCAGTCGTGCTACCGTTACACCATTCCCCATCGTGGGCCACGGCATCCGTGGCATCCGCGGCGACTGTGTGGGTGATCGACCGTCATCGGCCGGCATCGCAGCGGCCGTCGCGTCGCTTCGCGTGAGACTACAACCGGCCGCCTCGTGCGGCAATTCTGTCCCCCCTGCCCCGCCTTCCCGGCCGGCAGATTCCGCCCAGGGTTCGGGGCTGGCAGTCGAGAGCGGCGCGTGCAGGCCTCTGCCGCCGGATCCGATATCCCTTCTGTGCGGCAGGGGACGCGGGCCGCGGAATCGTCGATATCCGGGAGCATCTCCGATGAGTTTTTTTCAGTGGCTCCGCGAGGGTGTGCGGCAGGCGGTGGTGCTCGGCGTCGCGGACGCGGTGGACGATGTCGGGGCCCGCGTGCGCGCGGAGGATCTGGGGCCCGTCCTCGCCCAGTCGCTCCGTGACCGCCTCGCGGTGCGGTCCGAGCCGACCGTCCTGCAACACCGCAGCGGATCCGAGGGAAGCAAGCGGCGGCTGGGGCGGTCACTCGAAAGCCTGCGCGACAAGGCCGCCTGAGGTCGATGCGCGGGCGGCCGGCCTCAGCGCGTCACCGGGAAATCGATCTCGACCGACGTGCCCCGGCCTGGCCCCGATTCGATGCGGGGCTCGGCGCCGAGCAGGCGGGCTCGATGACGGATCCCCTCGAGGCCGAATCGGTCTCGAGGCACGGTGGCCGGATCGAACCCCGAGCCGTCGTCGCGGATGCAGAGCCGGATGCCCCCCGGCACGGGCTCGAGCGCGACGCGGACGCGGCGGGCCCGGGCATGGCGGCGTGCATTCGCCAACGCCTCCTGCGTGATGCGATAGATCGCGCCGCCGACCGGGGACGGGATGGCGTCTCCGGAGATGGAATGGCTGAACTCGACCGCCGGGCCATCGGCTCGCGCCTCTGCGACGAGGGCGGAGATCGCCTCCACGAGACCCTGCTCCTCGAGCGCGGGTGGGCGAAGGCTGCCGATCAGCCGACGCGATTCCGCGGCCGCCACCCGGAGCAGGCGAATGGCCTCCTCGATCCGCTGACGCGTCGGCGGGGCGATGGTGTCACCCAGGGACGCCTGCAGGTGCATGAGTGCGCCCGCGACGTACTGGGCCAGCCCGTCGTGGATCTCGTAGGCGACGAGCTGCCTGTCGCGTTCCTGCTGTTCGAGCAGGTGGTGCAGGGCTGCCACGGCGCGCGGGGGCGCAGCGGGCATCGCGTTGCCGTCGGCACGCGCGGGCGTGGGCCGTCCGGAATCGGTCCCACTCGGCACGGTCGTCTCGTCGCGGGGAGAGGCGTGCATGGCCCGAAGCCTTTCCGGTTGTCGTGGCGGCATCGGGGCCGCGCCGATCACCCGCGGTTCGGCCGGGGGATGCGTCCACCGCCGCCGCGGGCACGCCGGCCCTGGCCCCGACCGCCACCACGGCCCGATGCGTTGCCTGAACGGAGGTCGGCGATCCGGTCGCGCAGCACCGCGGCCCGTTCGACGGCGAGGTCCGCGGCCGCCTCCCTCCTCTCCGCCTCGAGCTGGCCGAGCAGTTCGGCGGTGCGTCGGCGCGACTCGTCCCCCTGCCCCACCGCCTCGAACGCGACGGCGCGGGCCGCCGACTCCGCCTCGATGCCGGCGCGAATCTCCTTGCGCACGGTCTCGGGGGTGATGCCATGCTCGCGGTTGTACGCCTCCTGGAGCAGCCTCCGGCGCCGTGTCTCGTCGACCGCCTGCCGCATCGACTCCGTGACCGTGTCCGCGTAGAGGATCACCCGGGCGTCCACGTTGCGGGCCGAGCGCCCGATCGTCTGCATGAGCGAGGTCTCGCTGCGCAGGAAGCCCTCCTTGTCGGCATCGAGGATCGCCACGAGCGACACCTCCGGCAGGTCGAGTCCCTCGCGCAGGAGGTTCACGCCGACGAGCACGTCGAAGCTCCCCTTGCGCAGCTCCATGAGCAGTTCCACGCGCTCGAACGCGTCGAGCTCGCTGTGCAGCCACCGGCAGCGCACCTTCCGTTCCTGGAAGTAGGCGGAGAGATCCTCCGCCAGCTTCTTCGTGAGCGTCGTCACGAGGACGCGCTGGCCGGCCGCCACGACCGCGTCGATCTCGGCGGAGAGGTGGACGACCTGCTGCTTCGCCGGGACGATCTCGATCACGGGGTCGAGCAGTCCGGTCGGGCGGATCACCTGTTCGACGACCTCGCCGCCCGTGCGGGCGAGCTCCCATGGGCCCGGAGTGGCCGACACGAAGATCGTGCGCCGCAGCCGACGCTCCCACTCGTCGAACATGAGCGGGCGGTTGTCGAGCGCGCTCGGCAGGCGAAAGCCGTGGTCGACGAGCGTGGTCTTCCGCGCCTTGTCGCCGGCATACATGCCGCGGACCTGAGGCACGGTGACGTGCGACTCGTCCACGAAGAAGAGAAAGTCATCGGGGAAGTAGTTGAACAGCGTCGTCGGCGTGCTGCCGGGGGCCCGCCCCGACAGCGGTCGCGAATAGTTCTCAATGCCGGGGCAGAATCCGGCCTCGAGCATCATCTCGATGTCGAAGCGGGTGCGGGCGTTGAGTCGCTGGGCCTCGAGGAGCTTGCCCTGGCTCTTGAGTTCCGTGAGCCGCTGCTCGAGTTCGTCGCGAATCGTGGCCACGGCAGCCCTGATCCGGTCCTCCGGCATGACGAAGTGCCGGGCCGGGTAGAAGTACGTCTCGTCCTTCTTGCCGGCCACCTCGCCGCTCGTCGGGTGCACGACGGCGATCGATTCGATCGTGTCGCCCCAGAACTCCACGCGGCATGCCAGCTCATCGTAGGGCGGCCAGATGTCGACGGAGTCGCCGCGGACGCGGAATTTTCCCCGGTCGAGGGCGATGTCGGTCCGCTCGTAGTGGATCGACACGAGCCGTTCGAGCAACTGCTCGCGGGTCGTCGTCAGGCCGGTCGCGAGCCGCACGACCATCGAGCGGTAGTCATCCGGCGAGCCCAGTCCGTAGATGCAGGAGACGCTCGCGACGACGACGACGTCGCGGCGGCTGACGAGCGCACTGGTCGCCGCGAGCCGCAGCCGGTCGATCTCCTTGTTGATCGCGGCATCCTTCTCGATGTAGATGTCGCGCTGCGGAATGTACGCCTCGGGCTGGTAATAGTCGTAATAGCTGACGAAGTAATGCACCGCGTTGTGCGGGAAAAAGTCGCGAAACTCGGCATACAGCTGGGCGGCGAGCGTCTTGTTGTGGGAGAGCACGAGTGTCGGACGGCCGACCCGGGCGATCACGTTGGCCATCGTGAAGGTCTTGCCCGAGCCCGTGACGCCCATGAGCACCTGCGAGCCACGTTCCTCGGCGATGCCCTGGACGAGGGCGTCGATCGCCGCCGGCTGATCGCCCGCCGGCTCGTAGGGGGCGACGAGTTCGAAGACACCCCGGTCGAGCCCTGCCGTGTCGTTCATGGCACCGCCTCGGACGGCGGCCCGCTCCCGCCGAGCGGCCGCAGGTGGGGACGCATGCGCTCGAGGATGGCGGGACCGATGCCCGGCACGTCGAGGAGGCCTGCGGCCGTGTCGAACGGGCCGTGCTCCCGCCGATGCTCCACGATCCGGGCGGCGAGCGCGGGGCCGAGCCCCGGCAGCTGGGCGAGTTCGCCGACCGGCGCGGTGTTGACGTCGATCGTGAACACCATCGATGGCGGCGGTGGACGATCGTGGTCGACGAGGCCTCCCGACAGCCCGCCCGCCAGCAGAAACCACGCGGCCATCGCGACGAGCGCGAGGCCCGTGCCCCACGCGACCAGCGTCTGGGCTGGCGCGGGAAACCAGAACGGTCCGGAGTGGTGCTGCTGCATGGTCTCGCTCGACTACGATAGGCTATGGCCGTCGTGATGACCGCGGCAACGCGCCGTTTCTCGATACCCCACCCCTGACCCGTCGGCATGAATCCCTCCCCCACGGCCGGCCATCGCCCCTGCCCCGAGTTTCGTCAGGCGGTGTGGGATGACGACCTGGCGGCGCTCGTCACCGACCTGGCGGGCGATTGGCTGGCGGAGGATCTCGCCGACGAATGTGACTGGACGAGCATCTCGACCGTCGACGCCTCGGCGGTCAGCGAACTGGCGGTCGTCTCACGTGGACCGGGCGTGGTGGCCGGGCTGCCCGTGGCGGCCGCGGTGGCGGCAGTTGCCAGTCCGCTCCTCGTGGTGCAGCCGATGGTCTCGGACGGCGCGACCGTCGCGGCCGGCCAGTCCGTCGCCACGCTCTCCGGACCGACGCGGGCGGTGCTCACGGCCGAGCGCACGATGCTCAACGCGCTGGGTCGGCTTTCGGGGGTCGCGACGGCGGTGCGCCGACTCGTCGACGCGGGGGCCGGCCACCCCTGCCGCGTCTACGACACGCGGAAGACCGTGCCCGGCTGGCGGGCACTCGACAAGTATGCCGTCCGCGCCGGAGGCGGCTGGAACCACCGGTCGGGGCTCTACGACGCCATCCTCATCAAGGACAACCACCTCGCGGCCGCCCGGGCCGCGGGCCATGATCCGGCCGCGGTCGTGCGGCGGGCCCGCGCGTTCCTGGCCACGACGTTTCCCGCCAGCCGGGCGTCACGGACCGTGGTCGAGATCGAGCTCGACTCGGCGGCCGAACTGCCGGCAGTCCTCGCGGCGGGGCCCGATGTCGTCCTGCTCGACAACATGCAGCCGCCGGAGCTGGCGCGGTGCGTCGCGATTCGGGACCGCGAAGCCCCCGGCATCATTCTGGAGGCCTCCGGCGGGATCCGGCCGGAGACCGTGGCGACGATTGCGGCGAGCGGAGTCGATCGGGTGAGCACCGGGTGGCCCACGCACGCGGCGCCGTGGCTCGACATCGCCCTCGACTGGAAAGAAGAGGCGGTGCGGCGCACCGCAAGAACCCACTGCTTCGAGGGCATGGCACGAAAGGCGAGATCGCCGGCCGCCCGCCCCGATTCAGACGCCGAGCAGGCGGTTCCGCTTGGTGCGACGCTCGGCCCGCAGACGGGCACGACGCCGTGTCTCACTCGGCTTCTCGAAGAACTCGCGCTTCCGCATCTCCTTCTTGATGCCGCTGCGCTCGACCAGTTTCCGGAAGCGTCGCACCGCCTCCTGGATGCTCTCCTGGTCCCGAACCGTCAACTTGACCATGCGTTCTCCCAGATACAGTGAACAAGTTCCCGGAGTATAGGTGGCGGCGAACGTCCCGTCCATCGTATCCCGTGGCCGAAAGCCGCGGGCGTCGGGCGCCCTGACAGGCGCCGCCGACGGCGGTGGCACGTTGCGGCAGCGTGCGGACCACCGCACAATGCCGGGCGGTGGGCGTCGTGCTTCTCGACCCCCGTGCGCGTGGCGACCGAACGGATCGACGTGCCATGCAGCCGACCACATCCGGCGGGTTGCGATGATGCCGGTCTGTCTCTCGACGGCGGTGGACATCGCGGGCCTCGTGCCGCCCGGCGGGCTCGCACGGCTGGGGCTCGTGGCGCTCGTGGCCGCGACGATCCTCGTGCTCACCCTGCCGCGGGGGCGGCGACGCTGGGCGATCTGGCCGCTCGCCTTCCTGCTCGCGGCGCCCCTGCCGACGGCCGTCGCCCTGCCGATGGCCGACCCGTTCGCGGGCGCGATGGCGGCCGCAACCACGCGGTTCCTGCTGCTCGGCTCCCTCTTCCAGTCGATCCTGCTCGTGTCGCTCGTTTCGGCATGGGAGCGGGTCGGCCGCCCGCTGCCGCGCATCTTCCTCGACGTGCTCCTGTGGCTCGTCGTCGGTGGCGCGCTCGTCAGCACGCTCTACGAGGCGGGCGTGCAGCCCGAGAGCCTCTTCACGGGCTCGGCGGTCGTGACCGCCGTCCTCGGATTCGCGCTGCGCGACACGCTCGGAAACGTGTTCGCGGGCCTGGCCATCCACGCCGAGTATCCCTTCGAGGTCGGCGACTGGATCCAGTACGACGCGAATCCGGCACACGTCGGCAAGGTCGTCGAGATCAACTGGCGGGCCACGAAGGTGATCACGCTCGACGAGGCGTACGTGATCATCCCCAACGGCCAGCTCGCGCAGGCATCGATCCGCAACTTCACCAAGCCCGAGCCGTGGTCGCGACGCAGCCTCTTTGTTGTGACGCCGTACGGAGTGCCGCCCCAGCGGGTGCAGGCGATCATCCTGGAGGCGCTGCGCGGAAGCTTCGGCGTGCTCGAGCATCCGGAGCCCTCCGTCGTGACGAACGCGTTCACCGAGCGCGGGGTCGAGCACTGGGTGCGCCTGTTCACGACCGCCTTCGACAGGCGCGACCGGGTGGATGGGATGGCACGCGACCGCATCTGGTACGCCCTCGCGAGACAGGGGATCGAGATTCCGGTGGCGACGCACGCGGTGCAGCTCACCACGCTGCCCGCGCCCGAGCCGGAAACGGCGGACGCGGCAGCCCGGCGTCGCGCGGCCGCGCTGCGGGGGCTGACGCTCCTGCGACCACTCTCCGACGAGCAGATCCGCCTGCTCGCCACCCACGCCGTCGAACGCTTCTATGCGGCGCATGAGCCGGTGATTCGCCAGGGCGATCCGGGGGCGAGCCTCTTCGTGATCATGGCGGGGCGATTGGAGGTGACGGTCGCGGATGCGGGCGGTCCTCCCGCGGTGCTGGCCACGCTCACCGCGGGCGACTTCTTCGGCGAGATGTCCCTCATGACCGGCGAGCCCCGTTCGGCGACCGTGACGGCCGTCGAGGAGTCGCGGCTCCTCGAGGTGGCCAAGCCGGTCTTCGCGGGGCTGCTCCAGGACCGTCCGTCGCTCGTCGAGGAGCTCGGTCGCACGCTGTGCGAGCGGGTGGGCGGTCGCCTGAGGGCGGCGGCCGGTGCACCGCCGCAGCCGCCCGAAACCCCCGACCTGCTCGGGAGGATCCGCAGCTTCTTCGACATGTGACGCCCACGGCGCGGGGCCGGACGACGCGCTCGTCCCGGCGGCGGAGCCGCGTCACGGTGCCGTTGATTTGGCCCGTGACTGCTTGCGCCGCTCGTGCTCCGCCAGCAGGATCTTCCGCAGGCGGACGACGGCCGGCGTCACCTCGACGAGTTCGTCCTCCTCGATGTACTCGAGCGCCTCCTCGAGCGACATGCGTCGCGGGGGCTTGAGGAGGATGTTGCGGTCGCTGCCGCTGGCCCGCATGTTCGTGAGCTTCTTTTCCTTCGTCGGATTTACCGTCATGTCCTCGCTGCGGGCGTTCTCACCGCAGATCATGCCCTCGTAGACCTCGTCGCCCGGCTCGATGAAGAGATCGGCCCGCTCCTGCAGCCCGTCGAGCCCGACGGCCCAGGCCTTGCGGGGCACCATCGACCCGAGCACGCCGTTGGCCCGGCCGGACACCTCGCCGTCCAGCGGCCCCCACTTCTCGAACCGATGGTGCATGATCGCCGTGCCCTGGGTGGCGTTGCGCACGCGGGTGCGGAGGCCGATCAGCCCGCGGGCCGGGATCGAGAAGGTCGTGTGGGCGAACTCGCCCCGGCTGCCCATGTGTTTGAGCTGCCCGCGGCGGGAGCCGGTCAGCTCCATCACCGGCCCGAGCTTGTCGTGCGGCACCTCCACGACGAGCGTCTCGAACGGCTCGTAGACCGTGTCGCCCTCCTTGCGGAGGATCACCTTCGGCTTGCCCACGGAGATCTCGAAGCCCTCGCGACGCATCGTCTCGATGAGCACCGAAAGGTGCAGCAGACCGCGGCCCGAGACGGCGAACTGCTCGGTGCCCGCGATCGGCTCCACCCGCAGGGCGACGTTCTTCTCGAGCTCCTTCTCCAGCCGGTCGCGGAGGTGCCGCGTGGTGAGAAACTTGCCCGACTTGCCCACCAGCGGCGAGGTGTTGATACCGAACACCATCGACAAGGTCGGCTCGTCGACCGTCAGCCGGGGCAGCGGCCGGGGATCGAGAGGATCGCAGATGGTATCGCCGATCTCGACGTCTTCGACCCCGCTCACGGCAGCGATGTCGCCGGCCGTGGCCTCCTCGACGTCGATCCGTCCGAGCTTGTCGAACGACTGCACGCCCACGAGCTTCGCCGGCAGGAGCTCACCCGCCGCGGTGGAGCGGACGACCGGCGAGCCCTTGGTGAGCGTGCCCGACTCCACGCGGCCGATCGCGATCCGGCCCACGTAGTCGGACCAATCGAGCGTGGTCACGAG
>JBJTBO010000160.1:0-16245 GCA_046091445.1 Planctomycetaceae bacterium
GCTGGAACGGGGCGTAGGCGGGCCCGAGGAAGCCCGGCTTGCCGGAGTTGTAGGGCGTGTGCTGCATCCGGGGCGAAAGACCGACGTAGGCCGGCGTCGCGGGCGTCGTCGCTCCCTCGAGTTTTGCGACCACCGAGCCAAGCTCCGGCCAGCCACCCGATGGCTGCCGCTGGTGGCTGCGGCCGGTCATGCACTGGAACGAGTAGTGGTCGCCGGTCGCTCCGACGATCGAGCGCACGATGGCGAGCTTGTCGGTGATTCGGGCGAGCCGCGGCAGCAGTTCGCACATCTGGATGCCGGGCACGTTCGTGGCGATCGGTCGGAATTCACCCCGCACCTCGGATGGCGCGTCCGGCTTGAGATCGAACATGTCCTGGTGTGGCGGCACACCTGGCAAAAAGATCATGATCTCCGAGCGACGGCGGGATCCGCCGCCCACCGACTCGGCACGCACAAGCTCGGGCATCGACAAGCCGCCGATGCCACCGAGCCCTGCCAGGCCGCCGATCGTGAGGAACTGGCGGCGGGCGATGCCGTCACACATCCGATCCCGCGATGGGGTGCCTCCGACGATCGACAGCATCACGGAACTCCTCTGGATGGTCGCCCGCGTCGCGACCGATAAATTCTATCCAGTGGCTGATCGGGGCACCACGGCGGTCGTCGTTCGTCCCGCCTGAAACGTTTCACTCCTTCGCTACCCCGGGCCCGAGCCTCGCATCAGGCTGGCTCCCGCCCCGATGATCGCCGCGGCGATCACCACAACGGGCGTTGACGCCCAGCCCCTGACAAGCGCCGCTGCACTGGCCAGTGCGACCACGATGGCCAGTGGATCCACGCTTCCGGCCGGCAGGAATGCGTCGGTCGCGAGCCGCAATGTGAGCATGAGAATCGCGGCCACCACCGCTGTCCCGACGCCGGTCATCGCGCGGCCGAGTCGCGAGCCCGCGTGAATCGACCGCACGAACGGCGCGAAGCCGAAGATCAGTGCGAACGAGGGGAGGAACGCGAAGAGCGTGGCGATCGCTGCGCCCGCAAGCCCCGCGGGCAGCATCGACTCGCCCCCGGCCTTCCAGCCGGCCATGAAACCGATGAACGTGACGACAAGAATCAGCGGGCCGGGCGTGGCCTCGCCCATCGCGAGCGCCGTGAACCGTTCCCCGGTATCGAGCCACCCGCGCGCCACCGATTCATCGAGGGCCCAAGGGACCACCGCGTACGCGCCGCCGAGCGAGAGGAGCGTCGTCGTCGTGAACAGACGGGCGATCTCGGGACCACGACCGCCGGCCGCGTGGGTCGCGGTCACCATCCAGAGGCATGCTCCCCAGATGATCGCCGTCACGGTGGCGACGATGGCGACGTGTTTCAGGGCACCGCGGCCAGTCTGCGGGAGGGCACTTCCGGAGTCGGTCGCGGCTGTCGCGGCCGGTGCGGGCAGGAGCACCGAGCCGAGCAGTCCCGCCACGAGCACAACCCATGGAAACGGAACGTCTGACGCCAGAGCGGCGACTGCCCCGACAAGCATCACGACAGCCGTCGGCGAGGTGAGGGACTTGCGACCGATCCGCCAGGCCGCGAGGGCCACGAGCGCCACCACCGCGGGTCGGGTGCCGGCGAACGCTGCGGCAACGAGCGGCCATGAGCCTCTGGCCGCGTGCAGCCAGGCAAGCGCGACCACGAGCAGTGCACCTGGCACCACGAAGAGCGTGCCGGCCAACAGCCCACCGGCGAGGCCTCCCCGGCGCCAGCCGGCGTAGGTTGCCAACTGCTGCGCCTCGGGGCCGGGCAGGAGCATGCAAAGGCGTAACGCAGCCAGGAACTCGTCTTCATCGAGCCAGCGACGCCGCTCGATGAGCTCGCGATGCAGAATCGCCACCTGGCCAGCCGGCCCGCCGAACCCCACCGCACCGATCATGAGCCACGTCGACCAGTCACGCTGCATCGCGGCATGGTAGCCGGTTCAGGCCCACGGCGACTCGATCTTTGCGGTCGGCTACGGCACGACGTTCCGGTAGGACGATGTCTGCCGGTCGCTCGCTCTCGGCTGGGAGCTCCCGTCAGGTCTGTCTTGGCCGGAGTGCCACGTCGTGACGAGCGGATGGTACTGCCGCGTGAATCGCGCAGATCGATCGTGGCCCCCGTCTCTGAAGCGGATCAGAAGATTGGTAGGATTCCGCTCGGGCGGCTGCACGGTCTGCCGATCCCGGTTCGGACAGGCGATCGATCGATGATCGCGTCGCCAGCCGGGTTTTGGGACGTGCCCGTCGCGGCTGACAGCCATATCGACCAGCAGGTTTTCGGGAGCATGCGATGACCCACAGCCCTTTTTCCATCGTGGCCCTCGCGGGCGACGGCATCGGTCCCGAGGTGATGCGGGAGGCCGTGCTGGTGCTGCGGGCCGTCGAGCAGGTGTTCGACGTGCCGCTGCGGATCACCGAGGCGCCGGTGGGATGGGCCGCGATCGACAGCGTGGGCCGCGCCCTGCCGGACGACGTGCTCGCACTGTGCCGGTCGAGCGACGCGATCCTCTTTGGGTCCGTGGGCCTGCCCGACCGCGACGGCACGGTGCCCAAGGAACAGCGGCCGGAGCGGGCTGCCCTGCTGCGATTGAGGCAGGAGTTCGAGCTCTACGCGAACCTGCGGCCCGTGCGGCTCTATCCGGAGTTGGAGCACGCCTGCCCGCTCAAGCGGGAGCGGACCGCCGACGGCGTGGACATGCTCGTGATCCGCGAACTGACCGGCGGCCTGTACTTCGGCCGGCCCAAGGAGACGACGATCCTCCCTGACGGACAGCGCCGCGCCGTCGATTCGATGGTCTATACCACGCACGAGGTCGCCCGCATCGCCCGTGTGGCGTTTCGCGAGGCGCAGCGCCGCCGCCGACGCGTCACGAGCGTGGACAAGGCGAATGTCCTCGAGTCGAGCATCCTCTGGCGGGACGTCGTCAGCGAGGTCGGCAGGGAGTTTCCGGACGTGACACTCGAGCACATGCTGGCCGACAACGCGGCGATGCAGATGCTCCTGCGCCCCGGCTCGTTCGACGTGCTCTTGTGCGAGAACACGTTCGGCGACCTGCTCAGCGACGAGGCGGCGGCGCTCGCCGGCTCCCTCGGCATGCTGCCGAGCGCCAGCCTCAACGCGGAGAGGGGCTCAGGTCGGGCATTCGGGCTCTACGAGCCGGCCGGCGGCACCGCGCCGGATATCGCCGGCCGGGGCATCGCCAATCCCATCGCCCAGATCCTCTCGGCCGCGCTCCTGCTGCGGCACAGCCTCGGTCACGACGCGGCCGCGTGTGCCGTCGAGGAGGCGGTCGCGGCGGTCATCGCCGACGGGAAACGGACCGGCGACATCCGCGTCGCCAGCGATCCACCCGCTGCCGGCACCCGCGAAATGGGCGCGGCGATCATCTCCCGCCTGCGCCGCGGACCGTGATGCCGAGCGGCGTGTTTCACCGCGTTGGTATCGCAGCGACGAGCGGGTGACCGCAGCGGCCACGCCGGGGAGAGGGGGGCCGCCGCCTGAGGCTGTGCTTTCCGAATGCGGGAAGCGCGCTAAAAGCAGTCGTTCGCGACTTCCTGTCGGATCAGCTTCCGCAGTCGCTGGATCGCCTGCTTCTCGGTCGCTTTGCAGTCCTGCCAAAACGCCCGCAGTTCGTCACGCCACTCCGCGTTCGCGATGTACTGGGCGTACCGCCAGAGGGCATCGAGCCGTCGGCTGAGTTCGTGGATGAGGTCGTGGTCGTGATCGCGGCATCCCGCGGTCTCGCCGATGTGGGTGAACTCGTGCTCGGCTGCAAGTGTCATCGTCGTGGTCTCCAGCAAGGTGTCGGACCGACACATGAGATCGCTCCGGTCCTGGAGCCTTGACGCGCCGCGACGGCCCTGCGGTCACCGCGGCACGATCCGGCGGCTCGTGGCCGACGGCAAGCGGCCGTGAGCCATCACACGCGTGTCGCCGCGGACACTTGAGCGGGCTTGTCGCGTGCCCTGCCGCTTGCCTTTGGCGAAATGCGCTGCGAATGCTTGCCGGCTTGGACGCGTCTCCGCGGACCGCGACGTGTGGTCCGTTCCTGTTGGCCTTTCCCGAGAAGATTGCATCATGTCCCTGATGCCCTTCCGCACGCGCCGGCCGTCCAGTATCGAGCCGGCCGGCTTCTCTTCATTGTCCGAGTTCCGCGCTGACATGAATCGGCTGTTCGACGGCCTCTTCAGCCGGCCGCTGTCGATGCCCGCCGTGTTCGAGGCGGCCGAGCCGGGCCAGTGGATGCCTGCGATCGACGTCGCCGACGAGCCCCAGCACATCCATGTCCGGGCGGAGCTGCCGGGGATCGACCCCAAGCAGGTCGATGTCAACGTGACCGAGGATCGACTCGTGATCTCGGGCGAGAAGAAGCACTCGGAGAGCAAGGCCGGCAACGGCTGGACGCGCTGCGAGAGCCAGTACGGCGCCTTCAGCCGCGCGATCCCGCTGCCCAATCCGGTCGATCCCGCGACCGTGACGGCCAGCTTCGCCAACGGCGTGCTCACCGTGGAGCTCACGAAGACCGCCACGAGCACCTCGCGCAAGGTGCCCGTGCAGGTGAAGTGAGCCGGCCGCCAGTTCTTTCGGTATCGGGCCGCCCGGCGGCTCGCAGGGACCCGGCCGCGCCGTGGTGGCGTGGCTGCGCCGACCAGGATGTTTCCAGTGGAGAGTGAGAGATGTTCACGAAGAAGGTCGGTTCGATGGTGGCGGTCCTCGTCGGTGCCGTCACCTCGGCGGCGGCGTTCGACGCCGAGGCGGCATGCTGCCGCCGGCGGTGCTGTGCGCCGGTGTACACCGCGAGCTGTTGCGATCCGTGCTGCAAGACGATCGTCGAGGTCGCACCGTGCGCCCCGACGACCTGCTGCACGAGCAGCTGGAGCCCCGTCGTGGTCGTCGAGGAGGTGGTGGTGCCACGTTGCTGCACGGCGGCGATCACGTCGGCCCCGGTGACGCGAGTGGCCGAAGCCCGTACGGCACGGCCGACCTCGGCCATCCCGGTGTCCGTGCTCCGCAGCAGCCGCTAAGCGTCTCGCGTCCCGCCCCGCACTCCCGCGCGGAGAGATCTGCGCGGGAGTGCCGCGGGCGGCCGAGCGGCACGGCATCGAGGCATAGCCCGGCCGGAGGCGTTACGGTTCGCCCATCGCCTCTTCGATGAGCGGATCGAGGCCTCGCAGTCGCCAACTCCGGCAGAGGTCCCGAATGGCGGCCACATCGGCGTCAGGGTTCCGAGACAGGAGTTCCACGATGTCGGCTCGGGACTTTGTTCCTCCCGCATACAGCTTGAGAGCGATAAGGTGCGGGAGCGGTACGATCCGCAGCCGGCTGGCCGGGCGAATCACGGTGTCGGCAGTTGCAATGCCGCTCTCGATCACTGCGGGAAAGCGGCCGCCGTAGTTCACGATCTGGACGAGGCCAAATGGGCCTCGGACATCGACCACGCCACCGAGCGGATCGTGGTCATCCGGCTCCCGAATCGCGACCTCGAAGCCGGCCCTTCGCAGCGTGTCGGCGACCTGGTGCAGGGTACCCAGATCGGTATTCACGCCGAGGTCGAGATCCTCGGTCAATCGCACATAGCCGTGCGCTGCCAGCGCGACGGCCCCGATGACCACCGACCCTACTCCTCGCGACTCGAGAATACCGCTGACCTCTTCGGCGGCCCGAATCACCCCATCGGGATCGGTCATTGGTCACGCCTTGCGGGAGCCGGCTGGAGCGCTGCGAATCGTCGCGCCAATCCCAGGGCCGCCCTGACTCGTTCCTCGACCGTCATGCGACGGACACGATCGATCTCGGCCTGTCGCGACGCATCATGGCTGGCACTGGGCCGCAGTCGTGGAAAAGACGGCTGATCAGACGGTTGAATCACCATCCCTTCATCATACTTCCAAAAGGGAAAACTCCGGACGGCAGCGGATTACCCGGCATGCATCGCCCCGGCCGTTCCGGGTGCGGTTCGTGGAGGATCGGTCGGCTGAAGGCCCGGACGGTCGACGGCGGCTCCGAACGATGGCCTGCGTCAGGGCACTCCCACATCAGCACGCCTTTCGGTGGAGTGGGGCATGCGCACGCTATCATCACGCCCGCGTGAGAGGTGCATCGGGGGGCATGCGGTGTCCCCGCGCGGCGTGCCGCGATGCGGCGCCTGCGGGTCTTTTTCGGGGGTGACGCTGACGGACGATGATTCACACATCACTCGACCTGCATGGCGACGGCAAACGGCAGGGCTTCCTGCAGGTGCCCTACTCGCACAATCTCGGCGGGTGGGCCAACGTGATGGTGCCGATCACGGTCATCGCGCGCGGCCCCGGGCCGACGGTGCTCTGCCTCGGCGGCAACCACGGTGACGAATACCAGGGTCAGGTGGCGCTCATGCGGCTGGCCCGCGAGCTCGCACCCGAGGAGGTCACCGGACGGCTGATCGTCGTGCCGGCGCTCAACATGCCCGCCGCGAAGGCGGCCACCCGGCTCTCTCCGCTCGATGGCATGAACCTCAATCGTGCGTTCCCGGGCCTGCCCGAGGGGGCCGTGACCAGCCAGATCGCGCACTACCTTTCCACCGTGCTTTTTCCCGCGGCCGATGTCGTGATCGACATCCATTCGGGTGGCCGCAGCATGGAATTCGTGCCGTGCTCGCACATGCACCTCGTGGCCGACCGCGAGCAGAGGCGGCGGATGCTCGCGGCGATGCTCGCCTGGAACACCGACTTCTCGTTTCTGTACGCCGACATCGCAGGCACCGGGCTCCTGCCGGTCGAGGCGGAGAATCAGGGGAAGGTCGTGGTCACGACCGAGTTGGGGGGAGGAGAGGCCATTCCGGCCCGCGTCCATCGAATCACGCAGCGCGGCCTGCGCAACGTGCTGGTGCACGCTCGTGTGCTCGCCGGAACGGTCGAGACACGCGCATCCCTCGGCCTGCCGCCCACGATCCTCACGCAGGCCCTCGATCGCGACGATTATCTGCTCGCGCCGGAGTCGGGCATCCTCGAGATGGCTGTCGATCTGGGCGCCCGGGTGACTCGTGGCGACACCATCGGCTGGATCCACCATCTCGAGCGGCCGGACCGCGCGCCCGAGCGGATTGCGGCCGCGACGGACGGCTACCTCATCACCATGCGAGCCCCCTGCCTGACCACCCAGGGTGATTGCGTGGCGGTGATCGCACAGGAAGTGCGTGCCGCCGAGGTGCTCGAGGCGTGAGCGAGCCATCCAATGCCGATGGGCCGCATGCCGCAGTGGACCGTCGTGCTGCCGCGCTCGTGCTCGCGTGCATGTGGGGCGCGTACGTCCTCAACTACGCCGCTCGCCAGGCTGTCTTCGCGATGTTCCCGTCGCTCCAGCGCGACCTCGGCATGGACGACGCCGCCTTGGGTCTCATCGGTGCGGTGTTCCTCTGGACGTACGCGATCGGCTGTCCGATCGCCGGCTTCGTCGGCGACCGGATGTCGAAGCGGCGGCTTGCGGTTGCGAGCGTCGCGCTCTGGAGCCTCGTGACGATCGCCACCGGCCTCGTCGGTGGCGGAGCCGCCATGATCGCCTGCCGTGCGGTTCTCGGTGTCGCCCAGTCGCTCTTCATGCCCACCGCGGTGGCACTTGTCGCCGATGCGCATCCACCCCGGCTGCGGTCGCGGGCCATCGCGATCCTCACCACCGCGCAGATTGTCGGCACGGTGGCCGGCAACGTGTTCGGCGGGTGGATGGCCGACATGGGCCGCTGGCGGGCCGCCTTCTTCCAGCTCGGGGGCGCGGGGCTTGTCTACGCCATCATGCTCGCGCTCGGCCTGGGTCGACGGACGAGCCTCACGGGCAGTCCTTCGCCCGACGCGGCGGTTCGACGGGACCACCCCGTGCCAGCTCGGCAGGGCGAGGGAGGCGCCGGCTCCGCGGGGCACGACGGCGCCAGCCTTTCGTCAGCCGGTCCGGCATCCGCCACCGTGCCTCCGATGTGGACACTGCTCGGCATCCCGTCGTTCCTCGTACTGCTCGTGGCGTTTCCGTGCTTCGTCTTCGGGCTGTGGCTGATCTACGGCTGGCTCCCCACGTTCCTCCACGACAAGTTCGAGCTGTCGCAGCGCGACGCTGCCTGGGACGCCACCATCTATCTGCAGTCGATGGCCGCCGTGGGACTCCTCGGCGGGGGTCTGCTTTCCGACCGGCTCTACCACCGCACCGCCGCCGCGAGGCAGTGGGTGCTCGTGGCATCGCTCGTGGGATGTGCGCCGGCGCTCTGGGCGCTGGCGACGGTCACCTCGTTGGAGTCGACCCGAATCGCCGCGGCAGCCTTCGGGCTTTCCAGCGGGCTCTTCATGGGCAACATTTTTGCGGCGGCGTTCGAGGTGGTGGCGGCCAATCTGCGGGCGTCGGCGGTCGGCGTGCTCAATCTCGGCGGCGGTCTCGTCTCGGGCTTTGGTGCACTTTTCGGCGGCGTGTGGAAGCAGTCGCTGGGCATCGACGGCCTGCTCGTGATCACCGCCGGGGTCTACCTCGCCGCGGCGGCGCTCGTGATCGCCGCGACCCTCACCCTGTTTCGCGCCGACCACATCCGAGCCGGAGGCCTCCCGTCATGAAGCGCATCCTCGTCGCCGAGTGCAAGCAGGAGGTGTCGACGTTCAATCCCCATCCCAGCGGCTACGACGACTTCGACGTGCGCGTCGGGGCAACGCTCTTCGACTACCATCGCGCGATCGGCAGTGAGGTGGGCGGGGTGCTCAGCGTGCTCGAGAAGACGCCCGGTGTCGAGCCGGTGGCGATCTATGGCGCCTGCTTCATCCCCTCCGGCGGCCCGCTCGCCGCCGATGCCTGGGAGCGGATCGAGCGGGAGTTCCTGTCGGCGCTCGGATCGGCCCCGCCGGCCGACGGCGTGATCCTCTGCATGCACGGGGCCATGGCGAGCGTGGTGGAGGCCGATCCGGAGGGGCGACTGCTCGAGGAGGCGCGGCGGATTCTCGGCGAACAAATCCCGATCGTCGTCTCGCTCGACCTGCACGGCATCCTCACCGAGCGCATGGTGAGGCACGCCGACGCGATCGTCGCCTACCACACCTATCCTCACGTCGACTTCTTCACGACGGGTAGCCGGGCCGCCCGACTGCTCCTGCGCATTCTCAATGACGGCGTGCGCCCGGTGACGGCCGTCGTGCGGGTGCCGGCGCTCGTGCGTGGCAACGAACTCATCACGGAGACGGGTGCGTTCGGCCAGGTGATCAGGCGGGCGCAGCGGGTCGAGACAGGCCCCGGCGGCTTGTCTGCAGGCATGTTCATCGGCAATCCCTTCACCGACGTGCCCGAACTCTCGACCTATGCATTCGTCGTCACCGATGGAGACTCCACGCGGGCGGAGCAGGAGTCCCTCGGGCTGGCCCGCGAGTTTTGGGGCGTCCACGAGCGGATGACGGTGCCGCTCGTGTCGCTTGCCGAGATGACGCGGATCGTCACGAGCCATGCCGACGGGGGCACGATCGGTCTCGTCGATGCGGCCGACGCCACCAGTTCCGGCGCGTCGGGCGACTCGAATGCGGTCGTCGGCGCGCTTCTTGCGGTTGGCTATTCCGGCCGGGTGCTCGCGCCCCTCGTGGACCGACCGGCCGTCATGGCAGCCTGTGCCGCCGGGGTGGGCGGCGAGGTGGCGGTGTCACTCGGTGGCACGCTCGACCCGGCCCGGTTCCGGCCGCTACCGACCCGCGCCAGGGTGCGCCTCCTCGCCGATGGCCGGTTTCGGAGCGAGTCGTTCGGCGAGGAGTGGCATGCGGGCCCCACGGCCGTCCTCGAATCGGGCGGCGTGACCTGGGTCGTCGGCTCCCGCGCGGTGAGTCTCTACGACCGATCGTTCTTCCTTGCCCATGGTCAGGATCCCCGGCGGTTCGACGCGGTCGTCATCAAGTCGCCCCACTGTCAGCACCACATGTACGCGGCCTGGTGCGCCCGGATGATCGATATCGACGCCCCGGGATCATCGAGCGCGAATCTGCGGTCGCTCGGCCACACCCGCTGTCCACGCCCCATCTTTCCGCTCGATCCCGACGTGCGCTTCACGCCGGTCGCGCGGGTGTTTGCCAGACGTCCACAAGGGAGCCCGCCATCGCCATGAAGATCCGTGACATCCGCTGCGCCGGCCTGCGGGGGGCCACGCCCGAGGGAGGCTGGAGCACCGAACTGAAGCCGGAGGACTGCGTCCATACGCTCGTCGTCGTCCACACCGACGCGGGCGTGCACGGTCTGGGCAGCGTGTTCACCAACGACGCGCTCGTGCGAGCCGCGATCGCGCTGCTCGAACCCCTGTGGCGCGACGAGAACGCCCTCGAACCCCGGCGTGTCAGCGAGAAACTGCACCAGCACACGTTCTGGACCGGGCGCGGCGGGTCGGTGACCCATGCCATCAGCGGCATCGACATCGCGCTGTGGGACATCTTCGGGAAGGCGACCAGCCAGCCGGTGGGCAGGCTGCTCGGCGGCCGCTACCGGGAACGGGTCGCCCCCTATGCGTCGCTGCTCATGGAGGAGCCCGGGCGGATGCGAGATCGGCTGCTCGAGGTGAAGGCGCAGGGATTCAGGGCGTTCAAGATCGGCTGGGGTCCGTTCGGCCGCGTCGACGCCCGGACGGACGAGCGCATCGTGCGGGCCGCGCGCGAGGCGGTGGGGGCCGACTCGCGGCTCATGGTCGATGCGGGCGCAAGCGACGCCTTCTGGCCGAACGGGCTCAAGTGGGCGCTCAACACGTCGCGGATGCTCGGCGAATACGCCGTCGACTGGTTCGAGGAGGCACTCCGGCCCGACGCCCTCGACGACTTCGTCGTCCTGCGCCGGCAGTCGCCGGTCCCGATCGCCGGTGGCGAGGTGCTCACCCGCCGTCAGTCGTTCCAGCCCTTCCTCGCGGCCGGCGCCTTCGACATCGTGCAGCCGGACGTGACGAAGGTGGGCGGCATCAGCGAGGAGCGGGCGATCGCCACGATGGCAGAGGACCATGGCATCACGTTCGTGCCGCATGGCTGGAATACCGCCGTGGGGCTCGCGGCCGATCTGCACCTCGCCAGCGCGTTTGCCGGCACCGATCTCGTCGAATACCTCACCGGCTCGCCGTTCATCGACGAGATCACGGTCGGCGGATGGCGGCTCGACGCGGACGGGATGCTCGCGATTCCCACGGGCCCGGGGCTCGGCGTCGAGCTCGATCGTGCGGCCGTGGCCCGCTACACGGGCGACGCGCGGCTCTGGTGAGCGCGCGGGCGCGTGACTGCCGACGCTCCCGTCGTACGCCCCGTCAGACCACTTCACGGAGCGGCTGGTACCGGTCCACATCGAGCAGGTACCGGGGGCGGCCGCTCAGGTCCGGGATCGTGGCGCTTTTTGCATCGATGCCGAGCTGGTGGTAGAGCGTGGCGAAGATTTCCTGGAAGTGCACCGGCCGTTCGGTCGCGTATTCCCCCAGCCGATTCGTGGCGCCGATCACCTGCCCGGTCCGCATGCCGCCGCCGGCGAGCAACGCACAGCCGACCTGCGGCCAGTGGTCGCGTCCGCCCTCCTTGTTGATGCGCGGCGTGCGGCCGAATTCGCCCATCACGACGATCGACGTGTCGTCGAGCATGCCGCGCTGGTCGAGGTCCTCGACAAGCGTCGTGAGTCCCTGGTCGAGCATCGGCAGGTGGATTCGCGCATGCTCGAAGTTCGTTCCGTGAGGGCGGCCATGCCAGTCCCAGCGGCCGTAGCCCAGGCTCACGACCCGCACGCCCGCCTCGACCAGCCGCCTCGCGGCGAGAAAGTAGTCGTTGTTCAGCGGGCCCGCGTCGCCGTAGCCGGCGGGTTCGTTCGAGCCCCGGCCATAGGCGTCTCGCAGCTTCGGGTCTTCCAGGTCGAGGTTCAGGGCATCGGAGAGTTTGCTGGACGTGAGGATGCCGAACGCCTGCTGGGTGAAGGCATCCATGCCGGCGATGGAACCGGTCGCGTCCGCCTCGCGACGCATGCGATCCAGCGACGTCATCAGGGCACGGCGCTCGGTGAGCCGTTCGAGCGACCCGGGGCCCAGGCCGAGCTCGGCGCCGCCCGCATAGTTCGGCGTGAAGGGGGCGTGGGCCAATCCGGCGAACCCCGACTGGCCCGGATCGTGCCACAGCGAGTGCTTCATCCTCGGGGACAGGCAGACGTATGCGGGTGACGCCGCGTTGACCTGGCCTTGAAGCTTCGACACCGCGGACCCGAAGGACGGCCAGCCGCCCGGAGGCTGATTACCGACCGGCCAGCCCGTCATGCATTGGAAGGAGGCGTGGCGTCCTTCGGAGCCGACGAGCGAGCGGATCGTGACGAAGCGGTCCATCATCGCCGCCATGCGTGGCAGCAGTTCACAAATCTGCACGCCCGGGATGCTCGTGGAGATGGGCGTGAACTCGCCCCGGATTTCGGCCGGGGCGTCCATTTTCAGGTCGACCATGTCCTGATGCGGCGGGCCTCCCGTGAGGAAGACCATGATCACCGCCTTGTGCGAGCGGCCGGCTCCCGAGGCGGCCTCGGCGGCCAGCACCTCGGGCAGTGACAGCCCGCCCATCGCGAGCGAACCAATGCGGAGGAAGGAACGCCGGGCTATGCCGTCGCAAAAGCGCGGAGCACGATCACGAACGCGAGGTCGTTCGCAGGCCGGCATGGGAACCCCCGGGGCAGGGAGGAGTCGTCACGCATTGATCCTTTGTCTGAACCGAGATAAGGATAGGCCGGATTCCCACGCTGCCGCAAGCGAAGACCAGTCACGCGATCGCGGAGGGCCGCGGTGCCGCTGGTGATCTCGTTCTCGGCAACGCGTCACCTCTTTCTGCTACCGAGGATGGGGAACCACGCTGGAATTCAAAAGTCAGGCGATGTCAGCCCATCAGGCATGCACTCGGTGTCAGACCGAGATGACGCGGATCACAAAGTTCGCTGTGTCACCGATCGGCGTACTGGTGTTCGCCGGGGGAATTGTGATCGCCACGCCCCCGACCTTTACCGAGCCAATTCTGCGAGAGACGATCCCGAAAGGCTGATTGGTGTTGCCGCTGACGGTCGCCTGGCCACGGATCACGACGGAGCCGATGGAGCAGGCCGTGCCGCCGGGGATGGTCGTGTCCAGTTGGGTGCCAAAGAAGGGGAATGCAGGCGAGTTGACGCCGGCTGCAATGCTCGATGCACCGAAGCCGCCCTTCACCAGAATCTTGCCGATCGACGCGTTTCCGTTGATGGGATTTGCATAGCCATCGCCCGAGTCGATCTCCCAGCCGGCCAGAAAGACCGTGGACGCGACCGCGCCACCGATCGTCACGGTACCGATCCCGCTGCCCTGCACACCACCCGCCACGACCTGTGTTGGGAGCATAGCGCTCGTGCCGGCGATGCCGCCATTCACCACGAGCGAAACGAGGTTGCGAGCGGCTCCAATCGTCGCACTGCCCGCACCCACGCCTCCAATGACGCTGCCTCCCACGGTCGCCTTGGCGATCGAGCCGCCCGGGCTCAACACGCTGCCGCTGAGTTTCCCAAGACCACCAACCACGTTCTGGCCGACCGAGACCGTGCCGAGTTCGGAAACGCCGAGCAGACAACTGCTGGTCTCCCCTGCACCCCCGGTCAGCGAGCCCTTGACGACGACCCGCTTCAGGACGTTCGCGGCAATGCTCCCGCTCCTCGAGCCCGCGCCGCCCGTCACGTTTCCGCCCACGGAAACGAAGCCGATCGCCTCACCGAAAACGATCCCGCTGCCGAGGTTGCCGGTTCCTCCTGTGACCGACCCCTGGATTACCACCCTGTCCGTGGTACCGGTTTCATTCGAGATTTTGCCGCTCAGATCGCCCGACCCGCCCGTGAGCGATCCGCGCACCACCACGGCACGAATCCTGCCCGCCGCGGACATCTGCATCAACGAGCCGCTAGCGCCGCCACTGCCGCCCACGATTGATCCCGCGACCGATGCGGTGCCCATCGACCCGAGCGAGCCTACCACGCCGCTAAAGAGTCCTGACCCGCCGAGAAGCGAACCGCCAAGTGAGATTCTCTTGGTCGTCCGCGTCAGGACGATTCCGCTCTGCTCTCCAGTGCCCCCACGCACATCGCCACCGATTGTCACAGACGGCGAACCTATGCCGCCGACGCCGAAGATTGCGCCCGAATCCTTGCCGTCACCGCCGCCGATACTCCCGCCGATCGTCACGTTGCCGATGCCAGCGGCAGTCGAATTGACAGATTCGATCGTGACACCGCCCGACTGAAGTCCCTTGCCGCCGAGGACATCGCGAGCGACTCTCAACAAGCTGATCGCGTTCTTCGCAGATATGATTCCACTCTGCTCACCGTTGCCGCCGAGGATGGAGTTGCCTACGGTCACACTCACGATCGCGTCGCTACTCGAGATGCTGGCTGATCGCTTGCCCCCGCCTCCGACGATGCTGCCGCCGATCTTGACTGCGCCGATGGTGTCGCCGCCGATCCGTCCGGAATCGCCCGCAACGCCGCCGACGAGCGATCCGCCGATCGTCACTTTGCCGATGCCGCCTCCGATCATCGCCACCCCGGCCTGCTGGACGTCACCCTTGACCGTGAGCGTCTTCAGGTCGCCGCGGATCGTCGAGGCGAGATTGGGCGCGCCGGTCGTCGTGCCGTAGCGGCCCAGCGATGCGACGGATAGCGATACGACACCGGCTGTGGCGGACGTCGTGTCGCCCGCGACGATGCGACCGAGGTCACCGTTGATCGACACCTTGCCGAGATCGACGTTCGTGGCGTCGATATGGCCCACGGCGACCTGGCCGTCGCCGCCGCCGGCCTTCTTGACCGACAGCGTGACGTTGGTGCCGGCGAAGACCGGGTTCGCCGCGAGGTTCACAGTCTGCAGTTGCCCCGACGTGCCGGCCGAGAGTGTGGCCGCGGCCGCAAGGTCGGCGTTGCCGCCCTTGGAAGACCTCAGCGTGACAAGGTCACCGTCGATATCGGTGTAGCTGAACAGGCCGGCCAGCGCGAGCCGTGGTTCGAGCCAGTGTCAGGAAAGACGCTCCAGCTTCGAATGCTGCTGCATGGTGGAAACTCCGACGGGCACGACTGCATAACGCGCCCATACGCCGTCATGCGTCCCTGTATCACGGATTTCGCAGTATACCCCATTCGGGGCGGGGCTCGGTCTCCAGTGAGGCTGCCACAAGGATCTGAGGGGCTGCCGAAGCCTGTTGAGGGACGACCAGGAAGCGCGTCTCTTATCTCGGCCGTCCGCGGGGCGGGCAGCTGCGCTCCATGGCGACCTGTGGACTCGCTCCGGAATCTCGCACCATCACGCTCCCGGGCTTCACGGGTTCCGCGGCGACTTTGCGGGTGATCCACGGTTCACGGTGGTAACGAGGGCGGATTGCGGGCGCGATGCGGCGATGCGGAGATTCTTGACGACGGAAGAGAAGGTGCCGTCGCCAACACCCGCCGTCACCGCGCGAACCCCTGCCGCTTTGTTGACGACGATTACAAATCATTTGTCGCCGGGCGTGTCGCTCGGGCATGTCGGCTGCTGAGGCTCCGATCGGCACCTGAGTCCCTGTTTTGGTGCTCGGGATTTCGACAGAGATCGTCGTCGCCCTCGGCGTCACGGCTTGGCCGCGTCGCCCGCCGGCTTTTCCATCTGCACGAGCTCCCACTCCTGCGAGGAGGAGCCGCTCTTCATCGTCACCGTGCTCGGCGTCTGCACGAGCGCGTCGAGCGTTGTCTCGAATGTCGCGCCGCCCTGTGTGCCGATGCCCCAGGTCGCCTTCCGCGTCTCCCGGTCGATCGAGCCCGTGATTGGCTGCACGGCATTGGAGATCGCGTCGTAGTAGTTCCCCTTGAGCTCTCCCTGCTTGCTCACGGCGAGCTGCTGGTAGACGTGGGCCTGGCTTGCGCCCTTGGGAGAGGTGGCAAAGACCCCCAGCGGCATCCACTCGAGGTCGGCGGGCGGAGCCGCCGCTGCTTGTTCCGCACTCGTCTCGGCTGCTGCAGTCTCGGCAGCGACCGGCTGGGTGGTCGCGGCGGCGGTCGTCGTGCCGGCAGTCGTGGCCGACGCCGACGCGACGCTGTAGCCAAGCCCGCGCGACAGGCCAGCCACGGCGGCGACCGCCCACCAGTCGGCATTGGGATGGGTGTTTCGCCATGCGTTCGGGTGTTCCGCGTACCACGCTGCCGTGAAGGGCTGCGTGCGGCCCGCGAGCGATGCCTGCAGCGACTGGGCACGGGTCTTCGCGGCGGCCGAATCGA
>JBJTBO010000161.1:0-6355 GCA_046091445.1 Planctomycetaceae bacterium
ACCCGATCGCCCCGACGTCCTCGTCCTAGACCGCCTCGATCTGCCAGTACTCGATGTCCACGGGCGTCGAACGGCCGAAGATGCTGAGCATCACGGTCACCCGTCCGTTTGCCTCGTCAATCTGCTCGACCTCGCCCTCGAAGTTCTCGAAGGTGCCCTCGTTGATCTTCACGCGGTCGCCCTTCTTGAAGTTGATCTTGAGCCGCGGCGCCTCCGCCGCCGTCTCCTCGTCCTTGTGCAGGAGCTTCGCCACGTCCGCCGGCAGCATCGGACTCGGCCGACCGGCGGATCCGGTGAAGTCACCGATCCCGCCCGTTTCCCGCACCAGGTACCAGGTCTCGTCGTTCAAGATCATGTTCACCAGGATGTATCCCGGATAGAGCTTGCGAGAAACGACGCGTTTTTTGCCACTTTTGAACTCGGTGACCTGCTCCTTCGGCACGATCACCTCGCCGAAGAACCGGCCCAGGCCCGCCAGCGAGATGCGACGGAGGAGCGTCTCCCGGATCGAATCCTCGCGATTGCTCTGCACCTTGAGGATGTACCACTGCTTGTCGCCGACCGGCGTCTCCCCCTCGGCATCCAACGCCATCTCGACGGGCTGGGCGTCCTCTCCACCCGCAAACGGATCCTCAAGGACGGCGGGCGTGCCATCGTCCTCCTCGTCGTCGGACACGGCATCGGCCCCCGAGGGGCCGGCCGGCGCGCCGCCCGGAGCATCCGCGGGATGTCCGCCCGTCGCGGCCCCGCCGTGCGCGCCGCCTGTCAGATCGTCCTGCACGTCCGGCTGTGTGTCGTGGCTGGCACTCATCACGGGTCTCGATGCGTAAAGGGTTCTCGGTGGGAACGACCGGTCGTCAGACGATGCGCAGCACGTACTGGAGGACGAACCGCCAGAAGAGATCGTACATGGCGAGGATCGCCGCGAGCGCGAACATGAGGAAAATGATGACGATGGAGCTGCGGACGACCTCCGTCCCCGATGGCCACGACACCTTCGCCATCTCGGCCTCGACCGAAATCAGGAAGTCGGCGAACCGCGGCATGTTCACGAGCCGAAAACAGAACCACAATCCGGCCGCGAGAAACAGCCCCGGCACCAGGAAGCGGACCACGCCGAGGTCGCCGAGCGCACCGTCCGCCGACATCGTCCCGGCTCCGCCGCCGATCCAGAGCGGCAGCAACTGGGCCAGCCGCCAGACGCCGAGGCCGATGACCAGCGCGAGCGCCGCGAACGTCACCTGCCTCGCCACCCTGCCCTGATTCCGCTTGTAGAGCGACGCACTGAGGAGTTCTCCCCAGAACGTCCCGCCCCCCGCACGGCTCTGCTGGATTCCAGCCATCACGCGCTCCTTCGCTCCGCTCGGATCGGTCTCACCGCAGCCTCCACTCCACCCGTCACTCCACCCTCCACACCGAGCCGAACCGTGTCCGCCACGGCGCGACCGATACGCCGTGGCGGACGCCTGCAGGGGCGGCGGGGATCGAACTCGCAACCTCTGGTTTTGGAGACCAGCGCTCTGCCAGTTGAGCTACGCCCCTGTTTCCGGATCCGTCTCGATCGAACTCGCTCGAAGCCCCTTTCGAGGACTGTCGCAGCCTGTTTTGAAGTGCTTCGGTCGGACGGAAACGCTCCGCCCGACCGCCTCCCGCCCTCAGCGTTACCAGCCACCAGCCACCAGCGGCCCCGACCCGTGGCCGGGCGCCACAGGCGACGCCGGCCACGGACTCGGAACCCGACACACACCCGTCCGAGCGAACCGGTCTCAGTCGAGAATCTTCGTGACGACGCCCGACCCCACGGTCTTGCCTCCCTCACGGATCGCGAACCGCACGCCGTCGTCCATGGCGATCGGCACCATGAGCTCAACCTCCATCTTGACGTTGTCGCCCGGCGAGCACATCTCCACGCCGCCGAGCAGCTTCGTCGAGCCCGTGACGTCGGTCGTGCGGAAGTAGAACTGCGGCCGGTACCCGGCGAAGAACGGCGTGTGACGGCCACCCTCCTCCTTCGACAGCACGTAGACCTCGCACTCGAACTTCTTGTGGGGCTTGATTGAGCCCGGCTTCGCCAGCACCTGGCCACGCTCGATGCCCTCGCGGGCGACGCCGCGGAGGAGGCAGCCGACGTTGTCGCCCGCCTGGCAGCTGTCGAGCACCTTCTGGAACATTTCCACGCGCGTGACGGTCGTCTTCTCGGCCTTGTCCTTGTGGCCGAGGATCTCGACCTCGTCGCCGACCTTGACCTGCCCGCGCTCGATGCGGCCCGTGGCGACCGTGCCGCGGCCTTCGATCGAGAACACGTCCTCGATCGCCATCAGGAACGGCTTGTCGAGCTCGCGCACCGGCTCGGGAATGTAGGAGTCGATCGCGTCGAGCAGATCGCCGATGCACTTGTTCGCGACCGGATCCGCCGGCTTGTCATAGGCCGGCTTGCCGGCTCCACGGATGATCGGCACATCGTCGCCGGGAAAACCGTACTTCGTGAGCAGTTCTCGAATCTCCATCTCGACCAGGTCGAGCAGCTCGGGATCGTCGACGAGGTCCACCTTGTTGAGGAAGACCACGAGCGCCGGCACACCGACCTGCTTGGCCAGGAGGATGTGCTCCCGCGTCTGCGGCATCGGGCCGTCGGCCGCGCTGACCACCAGGATCGCGCCGTCCATCTGGGCGGCACCGGTGATCATGTTCTTGATGAAGTCGGCGTGACCCGGGCAGTCGATGTGGGCGTAGTGACGCTTCTCCGTCTCGTACTCCACATGGCTCACCGCGATGGTGACCGTCTTCGTCTCGTCACGGACCGTTCCGCCCTTGGCGATGTCCGCATAGCTCTTCGCAACCGCGAGATTCTTCGCGGCCTGAACGGCCACCAGGGCTCCGGTCAGCGTCGTCTTGCCATGGTCGATGTGACCGATCGTGCCGACGTTGACGTGCGGCTTGGTCCGCGTGAACGTGTCCTTTGCCATCTTGCTCCTGCTTTCTCCTCGAAAGTGGTGAAGGAATCGGAAGTCGAATCAGACGGGAAAACGAACGGAATATCCGGAAACGACCGGGGCCGCCAGCCGCGGTACCGCTGCCGCCTATGGAAGAGCTGCTGATGGGACTTGAACCCATGACCTCGTCCTTACCAAGGACGCGCTCTACCAACTGAGCTACAGCAGCAGGGATCGTAACGGGAAGGGCACCTCACGGGTGGCGTGTCGTGAAACGGGGTCGGGCGGGATCGTGGGGACGCGGGCGGACGACGGCACTGGGACGGGACGTGAACGGAAGATGGGCGGCTGCATGGGGTCTTCGCTCGGGTGCTGTGGGCACGATGCCGAAGAGCGGGTGAAGGGAATCGAACCCTCGTCTTTAGCTTGGAAGGCTATTGCTCTACCATTGAGCTACACCCGCGGGGGGCGGACACCCGGGATACGACTGGGGAGTGCAGGATTCGAACCTGCGAAGGCAATGCCATCAGATTTACAGTCTGACCCCTTTGACCGCTCGGGAAACTCCCCTCACAGGTGACATCACGCAACTCGCGGGGATCGAACACCTCGGCACCGAGCCAACGGCGTCAAACCGGGACAGCACGACCGGACGAACCGACCGGGATCGATGCGACGCGCATCGACACGGACGATCGGTTGCCGGCCCCAACCAGACCCGCCGGATGATTCGCCGGTCGACCGAGGGAATGGACCGGCCCGCCCATTCTCCCCACACCGCTGGCGCGAGGCGAATGCCGCTCCGACGACCGACGACTCCACCGTGATCTCCCGCCGGAACCTCCTGCTGAGCTAGCGGCGGGAATCGAACCCGCAACCTGCTGATTACAAATCAGCTGCTCTGCCAATTGAGCTACGCTAGCGGCCGGACGCTGCCGCGAACCGTCCAAGTGTACGGATCGGGGCCGCACATGCAAGCCGACCGCGACCGCTGATTCAGCCCCGTTGCGCCGCGGATTCGCCCGCTTCCCCGTCGGCGGCCGTGGCCCGGAGGCCAAGGCCACCGACCGGTCAGCGGAAGCAGACGTCGACCACCGACATGTCGTCGGCGAAGTCCTCGTGCCCCGATGCCAGCCGCGCCCCGGCCACGATCGCCTCCAGGGCGTTGTCGCCGTCCTGCAGGGTCCGTGAAACCACATCCACCAGTCCCTCGATGCCCCACATCGAGCCGTTCGGAAGCGGAATCTCGTAGGCTCCGTCGCTGTAGAGCACGAGCCGAGCATCCGGCGGGACGTCCAGCGACCGCGAGGAGAACTCGACGGCGTCGATCGCCCCGACGAGAGGGCCCTCGGACTCCAGCAGGTGCGGTCGCCGGCCGGTACCGTCGACGAGCAGGGCCGGCGGATGGCCTCCGCCCGACCACGAGAGTCGCCGGGAGGGCACGTGGTACACGCCGTACCACGCCGTGAAGAACATGTCGTTGTGCCGTTCCATCGGGAACGCGGCGTTCAGCCCGGTAAGCACGCTGCCGGGATCGTGGAAGTCGGCGTGCGGCAGGGCACTGCTGCGGATGGCGTTGAGCGCGGAGACCGACAGGAGCGCCGCCCCGACGCCGTGGCCGCAGACGTCGAGCAGGTAGATCGCGAAGGAGTGCTCGTCGATGGCGTGGTAGCCGAAGGCGTCACCCCCGAGCATCGCCGACGGGATGAACCGCCAGTCGGCCCTCACGGGCCCGTCCCGGAGCGGTTCCGGCAGCAGCGACCGGACATACCTGGCGGCCGAGGCGATGTCGTCCGCGAGCATCTGCTGACTCGTCTGCAGGGCGGCGAAGGCCTCGTTCCGCTCGAGCAGCGCCATGTACCCGCGGGCGTGGTAGCGCAGGCGCGCCACGAGTTCCAGCCGGTCGGGCAGCTTGACGACGTAGTCATTCGCCCCGGCGGCAAAGGCGTCGGCCTTCACCGCCGGCTCGTCGCGTGCGGACAGGACGATCACCGGGACGTCGCGCAGCCGCTCGTCCGCCCGGTAGCGACGCACGAGATCCAGCCCGTCGATCCGGGGCATCACGAGATCCTGGAGGATCACGTGCGGAGGCGTCGCGACCGCGGTGTCGAGGGCGCGGGCGGCGTCGGTGCAGATGTGGAGCGTCATGCCCTCCTCGGTCGCCAGCATGCGACGGACGGCCTCTCCGATGATCGGCTGATCATCGACCAGCAGCACGACGACCCCGCGCGCGGAGGGATGGCTCGGCGATGCCACGATGCGGTGCACCCTCGGAGAACTGAGAACTCCCCGACGGGATGCTACCAGCATGCCGCGCCGCGGCCAGCATGGCCTCTGCCGCGGCCACGGCCTTACGCGGATCACACCTTTCGGCGCGGGGGGCGGCAGGTGGGGCTCGCATCGAGGGAAAACACGATCACCTCCTCGCCGGTCACCGTCGAGATGTCGTGGTGCACGCTCACGAGTCTCGCTCCCGTGGCGCCCTGCACCACCTCCTCCAGCCGCGGCCTTCCCGTGGCCACCATGTGCGACCGGACCTGCTTGAGCAGAGCCCGTCCATTGCCGTTGCCGTCGCCGGTGCCGTGCCCGTCGCCGGCGGCCCCGTCGGCGGCTCCGTTGGACCGCGGTGCGACGAGCTGCCGTTCGGCCGGCGTGAGGACCCCCTGCAGGCGCACCAGCAGCAGGCTCCCGACGAGGTGCGCATGGATGTCGCGCGGCCCGCGGCCGATGAACTCCTGCTGGAACCGCGAGATGCCGTCGCACACGGCCGCCTTCGATCTCGAGGATCGTGATCTCGAGCACGACCTGCGTCTCGTCCGGGCCCGCGATCACGACGCTCTCACGATTCTTCCTGGTCAGGACCAACATGGTTCATCCTCGTCATGGGTGGCGGTTCCCTCCGACTGAGCTCGGACGCGGACGGCTCCGATGCCGCCCGACGCCGGGAATCCATTGGTCGTGTGGGGTGCGTCGCCGCGCGGGACAGTCGCGCTTCGTCCGCACCGGCGGCAGGTCATGTCGGCTGCCCGCACGTGCGCATCGATGGGCACGCCGAGGCTCGGCAGGCCCGGTCCGAGAAGAAAGAGATCGACGTGCGGACCGGTCGTGAGCGTCTTCACGATGCTGCCCGTCGTCGTGTCGACGTGCGCGATCGCGCCGCACAGCGTCACGCCGGTTCGCCGCCGCACCTCGACCACGAGCGCGTCGAGGGCGTCGTCGAACAGGCCCCGATGGAGGCTGCGCACGCGCGCCGCGCCCTCGCCATCGTGGGCGAGCCTCCGCTCGACCGAGGCGAGTGGCTCGTGGATGCAGACGGTGAGGCAGCCGGCGGCCGTGGCGACCGTGATGCTGCCGGGGCTGCGCCCGAGCAGGCGATGCTCGAAGGAGGCGGCGGCATGGGCCACCTGGCGGGCGAGTCGGGC
>JBJTBO010000162.1:0-7867 GCA_046091445.1 Planctomycetaceae bacterium
GAGTCGCACGCCGTCCTTCACGCCGCCGTGGTGGTCCCAGTCCTTGTGGTAGAGCTGGATGAAGCGCACGCCCCGCTCCGCGAGCCGCCGCGCGAGCAGGCAGTTCGACGCGAAGGACCCGTCCCCGGGGCGACACCCGTACAGCTCGAGCGTCGCGGCGCTCTCGGCCGACATGTCCATCAGCTCGGGCACGCTCGCCTGCATCGCGAAGGCCATCTCGTACTGCGCGATGCGGGTGGCGATCTCCGGATCCCCCGTGAGGGCGTCGTGCTGCGCGTTCAGGGCGTTGATCACGGCGATGTCGCGCCCCTGCCGCTCGCGGGTGATGCCGGCGGGATTCCCGAGATAGAGCACCGGATCGCCACGGCCGCGCAGCTGCACGCCCTGATACCGGCTCGGCAGAAAGCCGCTCGACCACTGCCGCGCCGCGATCGGCTGGTTCTGTCCTCCCTTGCCGAGCGAGGTGAGCACGACGAAGCCCGGCAGGTCGGCGGCCTCGCGGCCGAGGCCGTAGGTCACCCACGAGCCCATGCTCGGCCGACCCGCGATCTGCGAGCCGGTGTTCATGAACATGTGGGCGGGGTCATGGTTGATCGCCTCGGTCGTCATCGAGCGCACGAGGCAGATCTCGCCGAGCACCGAGCCGATGTGGGGGAAGAGCTCGCAGAGGTGCGTGCCGGCCGGACCCATCGGCACGAAGGGATGCTGCGGCCCGAAGCAGACGAGCTTCTGTCCCTGCAGCTGCGCGAGCTGCTGCCCCTTCGTGAGGCTCTCCGGCATCGGCTGCCCGTGCATCTCGGCGAGCTTCGGCTTGTGGTCGAACGTCTCGAGATGGGACGGGCCGCCCGCCATCGACAGCCAGATGACCCGCTTGGCCCGCTGCGGCAGGGGCGGCGGCGCGAGCACGCCGGGAAGCGGAGCGGCCGCCGCCCGATCGCCCGCCAGCGACGCCAGCGCGACGGCACCGACGCCCTGGGAGGTTCGGCCGAGGAAGGCTCGGCGGGCGAGGGCCGCCCGCAGGTCGGCAGAGGCACGACGGGAGTCGTTCATGATCACGGCCTCGTGATGGTCTCGTGCAGGTTGAAGAGCACGCGGGCGACGTGGGTCCAGGCCGCGAGTTCAACCCGGTCGATGCCATCGGGCACGGACGCGAGGCTCGCCTTCGCGAGGCCGTCGGCGGCGGGAGGATCGGCCCGGTAGGCCGCGAGCTGTTCGTGGTAGAGCGGCAGGAGCGTCGCGAGCTCCTCGACGCGGGGCAGCCGCTGGAGCGCCTGCCGCCAGGCCCAGGCGATCCGCTCCTCGGGCGGCCCGCCCCCCTCCTTCACGATGCGCACGGCGAAGGCCCGCGCGGCCTCGACGTAGCTCGGGTCGTTCAGGAGCACGAGCGCCTGCTGCGGGATGTTCGACCGCGTCCGCTCGGCGCAGCATTCCTCGCGGCTCGGGGCGTCGAAGGCGAGCATGCTCGGATGCAGGAACGACCGCTGCCACCACGTGTAGAGGCCGCGACGGTACTGCTGGGCGCCCGTGTCGGCCGGGTAGGTCCGCGTCGGGAAGTTGAGGTTTTCCCAGTAGCCCTCGGGCTGGTAGGGCTTCGCGCTCGGGCCGCCGATCGTCCGCACGAGCAGGCCGCAGGAGGCCAGGGCGGTGTCGCGCACGAGCTCCGCATCGAGACGCCACGCCGACTGCCGGGCGAGCTCCCGGTTGGCGGGGTCGGCGGCGAGCGCCTCGGGCGATGCGGTCGAGGCCTGGCGGTAGGTGGCGCTCGACACGATCGTGCGGACCATGTGCTTCACGTCCCACGCCGAATCGACGAACTCGCATGCCAGCCAGTCGAGCAGCTCCGGGTTCGCCGGCGGGTCGCCCTGCGCGCCGAGGTCGTCGAGCACCCGCGAGAGGCCCGCGCCGAAGAACTGCTTCCACAGCCGGTTCATCACGACCCGCGCCGTGAGCGGGTTCTCGTGCGACACGAGCCACCGCGCGAGGTCGAGACGGTTCGGATCGCGACCCTCGATCGTCGGCGCCGGCAGGAAGGACGGGAACGCGGCCTTCATGACCTCGCCGCTCTCGTCCATCCAGTTGCCGCGGGGCAGGATCCGGACGACGCTCGGCGGATTCCTGCGCACCGTCACGAGGCACTTCGTCAGCGCGCCGTAGAACTCGTTGCGGGCCTTTTCGGCGCTCGCGAACGCGTCCTGTTCGGCACGGAAGAGCTGCGGCGACACCTTCGCGCGGAAGTAGGCGCGCACCGCGTCCCGCTCGGGGCCGCTCCGACCGGCGGCGTCCTTCCTGAGGGCCGCCGCGACCTGGGCCGCGGCCTTCGCGTCGGCCTCCGCCGCCTGTGCGTCGGGGCGGAGCTCCGGCAGCGTCACCTCGTACGCGACGACGTCGTGCTCCCACTGTCGCTGCGCGGCGTCGAGCTGCGGCACGACGGCGTCGAGCGCCTTGCGGGCCGCGGCGAGCGCGGTGTCCAGGTCGGCCAGCTTGGTCACGTCCTCCGGCGGCGCCACCACCATGCCGTCCTCACGACGGCCGATCGGGCGTTCGTCCACGTCGGCGAAGAAGGCCCCGAGCGCGTAGAAGTCTCGCGTCGTGATGGGATCGAACTTGTGGTCGTGGCACTGGGCGCAGCCGGTCGTCTGACCGAGCCACACCGCCCCCACCGCCCGCACCCGGTCGGTGAGCATGCGGGACTCGTAGTCCTTCGGCTGCGCCCCACCTTCCTCCGTCGTAAGCAGGAGGCGGTTGAAGGCCGAGCCGACCCGCGTCTCCGGCGTCGCGTCGGGAACGAGGTCGCCCGCGAGCTGATGGACCGTGAAGCGGTCGAACGGGACGTTGTCGTTGAAGCTGCGGATCACCCAGTCGCGGTAGGGCCAGACGTTTCGCGGATTGTCACTGTGGTAGCCGATCGTGTCGGCGAACCGCACCACGTCGAGCCAGCCGATCGCCATCCGCTCACCATAGTGGGGACTGGCGAGCAGCCGCTCGACGACGCGTCCGTAGGCGTCCGGCGAGGCATCCGCGAGGAACGCGTCGACCTCCTCCGGCGTCGGCGGCAGGCCGGAGAGATCGAACGACAGTCGGCGCAGGAGCGTGCGGCGATCGGCCTCGGGCGCGGGCTCGAGTCCGACGCGCTCGAGCCGTGATCGCACGAGGTGATCGATCGCGTTCATCCCGGGCGGCACCGCGGGCCTGACCGGCGGCTCGTAGGCCCAGTGCCGCTGGTACTCGGCCCCCTCGGCGATCCACCGGACGAGCAGGTCGCGCTCGGCCGCATCGAGCGGCTTGTGCGCCTCCGGCGGCGGCATCACGAGGTCGGGATCGAGCGAGCGGATGCGCGCGACGAGTCCGCTCTCCTCCGGACGGCCGGGCACGATCGCGCCGGCGGCGAGGGCCGACGCACGATCGTCGAGCCTGAGGTCGGCCTGCCGCTTGCCGCCGTCGGGGCCGTGGCAGGCGAAGCAGTGGTCCGACAGGATCGGCCGGATGTCGCGATTGAAGACGACCGTGTCGACCGGCGGCGCGGCCACGGCGGCGGACCACGCGACGGCGCACCACGCGACGCCCGCGCGGCCCGATGCGGCGATCAGGCGGATCGACGATGGCAAGCCGCCACCCGCCGTGGGGGCGGTCGCTCCTGCAGGCGACGACACGTCATACCTCTTCGAGTCGGCCCGTGCTGTCGCCGAGCCGCTCGGCATGCACGCCGAGCCGGTCGAGCAGCGCGAGGTACAGATTCGTCATCGGCGTCTTCGCCGCGACACGGATGTGCCGGCCCGGATGCAGCGCGCCAGCCCCGCCGCCGCACAGCAGAATCGGCAGGTCGTCGTGGTTGTGACGATTGCCGTCTCCGATGCCGCTGCCGTAGACGATCATCGAGTGGTCGAGGAGCGTGCCGTCCCCCTCGCGCACCGCCGCGAGCGCGTCGAGGAAGTAGGCGAGCTGCGTGACGTGGAAGCGGTTGATCCGCCGGATCTTCTCCTGCTTCGCGGCATCGTTGCCGTGGTGCGAGAGGTCGTGGTGCCCCTCCGGCACGTCCATGAACGCGTAGCTGCGGTTGCTTCCCTCGTTGGCGAAGACGAACGTCGAGACCCGCGTCGTGTCGGTGCGCCACGCGAGCACGAGCACGTCGGCCAGCAGACGCAGGTGCGCCTCGTAGTCCGCGGGCACGCCCTCCGGCCGCTGCGCGGCCAGCGATGCGGCATCCTGACCCTTGCCCGCGTTCTCGATCCGCCGCTCGATCTCGCGCACGGCCGTGAGGTACTCGTCGAGCTTGCGACGGTCGGCCCCGCCGAGCCTGCCCTCGAGCCGCCGGGCATCGGCGGCGACGAAGTCGAGGATGCTCTTGTGGGCCACGCGGCGCTCATCGCGCTGCGCCTCCGTCTCGCCGGGACGACCGTCGGCGAAGAGCCGCTCGAAGACGAGCCGGGGGTTGGTCTCCTTCGGGATCGGCTGCGTCTCGCTCTTCCAGGCGATGTTCGCCGAGTAGGCGCAGCTGTATCCGGAATCACAGTTGCCGGACTGACCGCCCGCGTCGGCCCCGATCTCGAGCGACGGGAAGCGGGTCTGCCGGCCCAGATGGCCGGCCGCGAGCTGGTCGACCGAGACGCCGGCGCGGATGTCCGCCCCGAACGTCTTCTTTGCCTGCATCCCCGTGAGGAAGGTGGTGAGCGCGCGGGCGTGGTCGCCACCCCCGTCGCCGTTGGCGTTGGCCTTCAGGTGCGCCAGCCCGCTGATCACGCTGAAGCGGTCACGGTGCGCGGCGAGCGGCTCGAGAATCCACGGCATCTCGTAGCCCGACCCCTCGGTTCCGGGGGTCCAGTCGGGCATGTGCTTGCCGTTGGGCACATAGAGAAAGCCGATCCGCACGGGATGGGCGGCCGTCGCCGCAGCCGCGCCACGGGCGGGCAGCATCGCCTCGAGGAGCGGCAGCGAGACCGCCGTTCCCATGCCCCGAAGAACCGTCCGCCTCGAGAGCACCGCCGCCATGGGTTCACCTCGTCGTCGCGATGAAGCACCCGGCCCGCGGAACGCGCCCGGGCCTGATCCGACCTCAATTCTACGCCATGAACACCGCGGGTCCCACCACATTCCCGCGGGTTTCCCGCGGGCGGGACCCTGCGTTCCTTATCGGCCCGCTGGCGCCTCCCGCTGGCGAAATGCCGGGCTTTTCACGATTTCGGCCACGAGCACGGAGAACCGATCGCCGCCCTCGCGGCACCGCGCGGCGATCCGCTCGACCGCGCAGGCGTCGTACCACTCGAGGCCACGTCCGAGGGCGTAGGTGAGGAGCTTCTCGGCGAGGCACCGCCGGAAGTCGTGATCCCGCTCCTTGAGCAACGCCTGGAGTTCGCCGGGACCGCGGAAGGTGCGGCCGTCGGGCAGCTCGCCCGACGCGTCGATCTCGCTCTCCCCGTCCGTCGTCCGCCACCCGCCGACGGGATCGTAGTTCTCGAGACCGAACCCGAGCGGATCCCTCAGCCGGTGGCACGCGGCGCAGCCGGGGTCGGCACGATGCTGTTCCATCCTCTGCCGCAGCGTGCCCGTGAGCGGCTTCTGCTCGGTGCCCTCGGGGAGCAGCGGGACGTTCGGCGGCGCCGGGGGCGGAGGCGCGGCGAAGAGGTTCTCGAGGATCCACTTGCCGCGCTTCACCGGGCTCGTGCGCGTGGGATTGCTCGTCACCGCGAGGATGGACGCCTGACCGAGCAGCCCGCCCCGTGTGGCGCGATCCACCGACACCCGCACGAACGCATCGGGGTCGTTCTCAGGCAGCTTCGCGTCGGTGATCCCGTAGTGCTTGGCGAGCCGGGCGTTGACGAACGTGGAGTCGGCGTCGAGGAACTCGAGGATGCTGCGGTCCTCCACCACGATCGCCCGGAAGAACTCCTCCGTCTCGCGCCGCATCGCCCGGCGCAGCGGCTCGTCGAAATCCGGAAACCGCTTGGCGTCGGGCGCGAACGTGTCGAGCGACCGCAGCTGGAGCCACTGGCCCGCGAAGTTGTCGACGAGCGCCCGGGCCTTCGGATCGCCGAGCATCCGCCGGGCGGCCGCGACGAGCTGCTCGTCAGTGTGCAACTGCTTCGCCGCGGCGGTGCGGAAGAGATCGTCGTCCGGCATGCTGCTCCAGAGGAAGTAGGAGAGCCTCGATGCGAGTTCCACGTCGTCGAGATCGCGCACGGCGCCCGCGGGAGGATCGGCCTCGATGCGAAACAGGAACGACGGGGAGACGAGCAGCCCCGAGAGGACGACCCGCACCGCCTCCTCGGCACTCTGCCCCCGCGCGCGGGCTGCGTCGAAGAGGCCCATGAGCGCGTCGAGCTCCTCCGGAAGTGACTTGCGACGAAACGCGCGCGAGGCGTACGGCGTCACGAGCGCCCGCACCGTCGCCCGCTGGGTCGCAGGGTCGGCCGCCGGATCGATCGGCACCTTGAAGAACCGCCGGTGCGGCTCCGGGAAACGCTCGGGGGCGAGGCCGATCGGACCGACCACCTCGATCCGCTCGACGTGGAGATTGCGATCGCGATTCTTCGGGTCGGGATCGGCGGGCCGGTAATAGTCGTTGAGAAAGGCGGCCGCGACCGTGTGCCGCCCGGCCGGCACCTCGAGCCGCACCTCGTAGTCGCGCAGGTCGCCCCGCCGGTTCGGCACGTCGAACGTGCGGTTCTCCCTGCCGTCGAGCCTGACCGCCATCCGCGCGGGCTCGGGACCGGCCTGGTCGCCCGCCGCCTGCACGCGGATGAGGTACTCGGCCGCCGCGGGCGACTCGAACTCCCCCGTCACCTCCCCCTGCGACGAAAGCGTCTTGCCGGGAAACCGGCGCACCTCGGCGTTGGCCTCGTCGGCGATGAACACGACCTCACGGACGATCTCCTCGGCCGCCGCCAGGTAGCGCTCGAGCAGCACCGGCGGCAGCGTGAGCACGTCGCCGATCGAATCGAATCCATAGCCGATGTCGTCGGCGGGAAAGTCGGCAGCGGGCCGCACCTTCACGCCGAAGAGATCCCGGACCGTGTTGTCGTATTCGGCGCGGTTGAGCCGGCGGAGCGTCACGCGGCCGGGTCGCTCGCCCGTCGAACAGTCGGGCACCAGCGCGAACTCCCCGATCCAGCGGGCGATCGTGCCGCGCTCCGCGGCGGTGGGCTGCGCCGCATCGGCCGGGGGCATGACCGACGCCTCGACCTGCCGCAGCACCTTCTGCCAGCTCGCCCGCTCGGTGGTCCGTGCGGCCGCCTCCGTCAGGCGATCGAAGCCGACCCCGCCGGCCGGCGAGTCGCCGGCGTGGCATTCGCCGCAGTACCGCTCGAGAAGCGGTCGCACGTCGCTCGAATAGGATGGCGGCGCGGCTGAGGCGACCAGCGGCAGGCACGCCGCGATCGCCATGCCGATGAACGCGACGACCGGAGTCCCGACCGCCGTGTGACGGACGCGTCCACAGTTCATGCGCACCATCCTCCGAGGTCCGGGGCCCTGCCAGCCCGACGCCCTCTGGCTCTCACCAACACCGTCCATCATATTCACCGGGTGGTGCGGAGGTATCGAATCGCACGCGAAGCGGGCGCCCTGCGGGGAGGTGCCTCGAGCGCGTGCCAGGAGCGCGGCCGTGGGACGGCGAGCATGCGGGTGGGGCACCATGCCGGCTCCGGTCGTGGCCGCGCTCGTCATCCTCACCGCGGTGCCGTCTTGCTTTGCCGCAGAGCCGCCGGTGCCGCCGGTGCCGCGGGTGCAGGCAGTGCCGCTCCCCGGGGACGTGACGTCGTTCCGACTCGACGACCGAGAGCTCGTCGCGTTCCATCACGACCCGCGCGCGATGCGGCCCTTCTGGTATCCGCTCCGCTCCTCGCGCGAGCCGAGCCTCACCCGCATGGGGCAT
>JBJTBO010000163.1:0-14836 GCA_046091445.1 Planctomycetaceae bacterium
ACTCGAGCCGAAGCGGCCGCTCGCCGTGAACGTCGTGTTCACCTCGCCCCCGGCCGGCGGCCCCGACGCCCCGTCGCTCACGCTCACCTGCTCCGAGCCCGACGACCAGGTGGAACTGGCACTCAGCGGCGATTTCGAGACGGGCACCGGGATGTCGTGGCAGGTGATGGGTGTCAACGGCACGATCATCACCGGCCCGACCACGGGGGTGTGGACCCAGACCACCAGCCTCACCGTCGGCAGCATCGGCGGACCGCTTCCCGACGCGGCGTTCCTGCTGGTCGCCCTCGACGACATGGGCGGACTGATGGCGGGGGTGACGGTGCCCGTCGGCGCCCTGACGATGGCGGACATCGGGTCGGTCCAGTTGGGGCCCGCCGTCTGGTCGGTCGCGACGGCGAACCCACAGGCCGTGCAGATCGAGGCGGGGAGCGTCTCGCTCGGTGGCACGCTCACGGCCAGTTTCGCGACCAACTCCGCGGACCTCGCCACGTCCGAATATCTCGGCGCCGACATCACGATCGTGGCCACCGAGGGCGGCATCTTCGCGGAGGGCATCGTCGCCACGCCCTCCCTGGGACCCTTTCCCGAGCGGGTGCGGCCGCCGGCGAACGGCACGCTGCTCCCCGGCGGCACTGTCAGACTCAACGCGGACACGCAGATCTCCGTGTCGGGTGCGATCCTGGTCGCGGCCGGCACCTTCACGGGCGACACCTTCGACCTCGACGAGGACGACGCGTCGGGGCTCGGCGGATTCGTGTCGCTCCTGGCGAACGAGCAGATCGCCACCGGAGCGATCGTGGGATCGCAGGGCACGTCGATCGATCAGGACGGGCCCGATCCCGTGGCTTCCGCCGCGCGGGCGCCGGCCACTCTTGAGGCACGACCGACTCCGGCGGCAGGCGCGGCCGCCTCGCCCCCGGCGATCGGCGTCGCATCGATCCGCGGCAGTGGGCCGGTGCTCGTGAAGGCCAGCAGCGGCCCGATCCACCTCGGAGGCGACGTCACGACGGGGCCGCGCGGCTCGGCCCCGGCATCCGTCACGTTCGACGGAGACCTGGTGCTCACCGCGCCCGTTCGGGTGCATGCGACGGTCGCTTCTGTGGGGTCCGGGCCTGCCGGTGACGTGACGTTCACGGGCCGCATCGACGGTCGACATCCGCTGGCAATCGCCGCAGGGGCTGGCGCCGTGTCGTTCGGAGACCTGGTGGGCGGCGTTCGGCCGCTGGCCGGCCTGCGCATCGAGTCGGCCGGACGCGTGAAGGCGGGCGACCGGGTGCATCTCGCCGGCGGAACGGCGGATGCGTTTCGCCACGGCATCGAGATCGCTCCGGGCGTCACCGACGTCCACCTCTCGCGGGGCGGCACGCTGCGAAACTTCCCGTCAGGGCATGCGATCCACCTCCCCGGCGGCTCCAGCAGATCGACGATCAGCGGCTTTCGGATCGTGAACTCGGGCCACCCATTCGCGGGCTGGGGAGGCTCCGAGTCCACGGCCGTCCTGCGGGACAACGTGGTGGTGCGGCCCGTGCCCCGGCCGAAGGCATCCGTGCCCACGCTGGTCGGCGGCTCCTCCGGTGGCGGCATCCAGTCCACGAACGACACGACGCCGACGTTCAGCGGCAGGGCTCGGACGGGCGACACGGTGCCGCTCTACGCCGACGGCATGCCCGCGGGCTCGGCCGTCGCCGCCAACGGCCGCTGGTCGATCACGTCGCAGGCGCTCGCAGAGGGACGGCGCACGATCCGGGTTCGCACGCTCGCGCCCAACGGTGTCGCGAGCGGCTTTTCACCTCCACGATCGATCCGGATCGCGCCGGTCACGACCTCCCTCGGCGTGCTGCGCACCACCGTGGAACGGCCCGTCGCGGCGGGCGCGCTCCCGCAGATCTTCACGTTCACGACCCGCGGGACCGGTGGTCGATTCGATCGCATCCTGCTCACCGGCCGGTCGTCGATCGAAGGTCGCATCACGCTCGAACTTCGGGACGGGACGTCGCACGAACTGCTCGAGTCGACGAGCGTGCCGATCGACGCGACCGACCGCACCACGAAGAACCCGACGCAGATCCTCCTCTCGGGCCTGCCGGCCGGCTCCTACGCCCTGCACGTGCGCGTCGCCGACTCCGGCGCCGAGTTCGCCGTGCCGGGGGGGCGTGACGGACTGTCCATTCGGTTCGACGCACCGGCGCCCGACGGCGCCACTTCCGGTGCCGATGACACCCGTGAGACGGCGACGCACCTGGGTCTCTCGGAGGAGACGATCCGAGCCCGGTCGCTCATCGACGACGCGGTGGATTGGTACTCCTTCGACATGCCGGTCGCCGGAGACCGCACGATCGTGTTCCGGCACGCGGCGCCGGCTCGTGCCGTCACCGTGCTCGAACTGTCGGATGCGGCGGGCGACGTGGTGGCGCGCTCGAGCGGGCCGGGAGGCGTCCAGGCGATTCGTGGCGTCTCCCTGGCGGCAGGACGCTATTTCGTCCGCGTGTCGCAGCACGTTGGTGGCAAGCATGCCGTGGCCGCGACGAATCCCTACACGTTCGTCGTCACGGCGTTCGCGGACCCCGAGGCCGACGCCGTCCGCATGGCCGCTCCGGATCCCGTCGCGACCGCGGCCCGGCGCGTGACCCTCGCCGGTTGGGCACGGAGCCATCTGCCCTCGTCAGCCGTGCGCGCACTCGTCCTCGCGACGGCCGATGAGGGACGCGCCGTGATCTCGCGAGCGACGATCCTGGGCATCTTCGATGCCGTCGAGTCCGACGGCACGGTGACAGCGAACGAGTTCCGATCGCTGGCGGCGCTCGTCCGCAACACGACCGTGGTCGACATGCCCGATTTCGTCCGAAACCTCGCCCAGAAGACCGTCCTCGGCAACCCCGGCAACGCCACCTTCCAGGGGCAGCCGCTCGGCAACCTCGGGGCCGGCAGCGGCTCGCAGGTGCTCGCACACCTCGTGGACAAGTGGTTCCTCGGGGGCGACGTGCCCCTCTCGCCGATCGACAAGGCCACGGGCCAGCCGCTCTACCCGACCATGCGGGCGACCGGCACGCTCTTCGGTCCGGGCGGCGTGCCCCGCGTCGAGGACATCTCCCAGGGCGACACCGGCGACTGCTACCTCCTCTCGTCGCTCGGCACGATCGTCTCGCGCATGGGTGAGCCCGGCGGATCGCATGTGATCTCCCTCGCGTCGCCCGAGAATGCCGATGGGATGTTCATCGCCAACGGCGACGGCACCCACACGGTGCGGTTTCATCTGAAGGCCCAGGAGGGCCCCGACGCCGGCACGTGGGTGCCCGACTACGTCACGGTGAATGACGAGTTTCTCGTCTATCCGAACGACGGCGATCCGGAGTGGCTCTTCGCCAACGCCTACGGCGTGTTCGCCAGGCCGGACAACGTGCTCTGGGTCGCCTATGCCGAAAAGGCGTTCGTGCAGTTCGTGGGCGGGCTCGGCGGCTCGTTCGCCAACGACTACGAGGCGATCAACGGCGCCTTCGATGCCAACATCACGCTGATGGCCATCACCGGCCGTGACGGCTACGTGGCGTCCCAGGACCTGGCCGCGCGAAGCTTCGAGGAGATCGTGGCTACCTTCGACCGCGGTGTGGGGGCCGTCTTCAGCACGCTCGCGACCACGCCGCCGGTCGACACCGCGCCCGACGTGCCGCTCGTCAGCAATCACGATTACATGATGATCGGCTACGACCCTGGTTCGCGCACGATCCGCCTGCGCAACCCGTGGGGCGACGCGCTCGACTCCGCCGGCTTCACCGGCGTGCGCGGCACCTACGATGCGGTGGCCGGCGCGTCCTCGGCGCCCGGCTTCACATCGCTGGTCGTCTCCGCGACGATCGACTTCCTGCGGACGAACTTCGACGCGTGGTATCACGTCTGAACCCGCGGCGGCACTCGCGACCGGCGGGCATGGGGGCGACCCTCGATCGACATCCACCCGCTGAGAGACGTGTTGCGGGCCGTCGTATCCTCCCGGACGAGTCGCCGATGCGTGCCGCGATCTTCACCGAATTCAGGGGACCGCTCACCGTTCGCGACGTGCCCGTTCCACGACCGGGTGTCGATGCCGCGATCGTGGCGGTGCGGGCCTGCGGCATCTGTCGGAGTGACTGGCACGGCTGGATGGGCCACGACACCGACGTGCGGCCGCCCCACGTGCCCGGCCACGAGTTCGCCGGCGTGGTCGCCGCCATCGGCGCGGGCGTGCGCGGCTGGCGGATCGGCGACCGCGTCACGGCGCCGTTCTCGTGCGGCTGCGGCACCTGCCCGGAGTGCCGATCGGGAAACCATCAGGTCTGCGATGCCTACACGCAGCCTGGCTTCACCCACTGGGGCGCGTTCGCCGAGTTCGTCGAGGTGCGTCACGCCGATACGAACCTCGTGCCACTCCCCGCCGATCTCGACTTCGTCACCGCGGCGAGCCTCGGCTGTCGCTTCGCCACCGCGTTTCGCGCGGTCGTCGATCGTGCCCGCACGGTGGCCGGCGAGTGGGTGGCCGTGCACGGCTGCGGGGGCGTCGGCCTCTCGGCGGTGATGATCGCGCGGGCGCTGGGCGCACGGGTCGTCGCCGTGGACGTGCGCGCCGACCGCGTGGATGCCGCCCGGGCCGCGGGCGCCGAGGAGACGATCGACGCCTCCGCCGTCGATCCGACGGAGCGAATCAACGCCCTCACGGGCCGTGGTGCACAGGTGTCGCTCGACGCGCTCGGGAGCCATGAGACGAGCGTCGCCTCCCTCCGTTGCCTCGCCAAGCGCGGCAGGCACGTGCAGGTCGGCCTGCTCGTCGGCGACCAGGCCCGGCCTCCTGTGCCGATGGAACTCGTCGTCGGCCGGGAACTCGAAATCCTCGGCAGCCACGGCCTGCCGGCGCCCGCCTACCCGCGTCTGTTCGCGCTCATGCGGGACGGAGGACGCGATCCACGCAGGCTGGTGAGCGACGTCGTGTCGCTGGCCGAGGGGGCCGACCTCCTCACGCGTTTCGACCAGGTCCCGCATCGCGGCATCACCGTGATCGAGTTCCCGGAGTCCGCGGCAGCCCCGGAAGGCTCGACGCCCCCGATCATCGGCCGTGCGTGAGCGGCCGCCCGCGGGATCCCCGACCCGATGCTGGCCGTTCACGCCGGGGCGACGTACGCTCCGAGAGCCGGTTTCGTTGGTTCACCATCCGCCTGTCCGGAGGGTCCGATGCCCCTCACCCGTGTCCGTGCTCGTCGCTCGATACCCGCGGGCCGGCGCGGGTGCGCGTCATTCAGGCCGTCCATCGAGCCGCTCGCGCGGCGCGACATGCTCGCCCCGCTCATCGCCCTGCGCGAGGTCGAGCGCAACGACACGGCCGAGACCTCGCAGGCGGTGCGCGGCTTCGGCGCGTTTCGCGTCGCCGGCCGCGTCGCCAACGTGGCCGACGTCGATTCGTTCACGGTGTCTGCGACCCCGGGCGAGCGGGTCGCGCTCGACGTCCGACCGACGGTGCGGACCGGTCGTGCCGCGGGGGACTTCGCGCCCCGCCTGACGGTGCACGCGCCCGACGGGTCGGTCATCGCCACGGCGGAAACCCGGGGCGGCGGGCTGCGACGGCGTGCCGACTACGCGTTCTTCGCCGCGGCCGGCGGAACGTATCGCATCGTCGTCACCGGACGGCAGCCGGATGCCGGCGTGGGACGGCTGACCGGTGCCTACGCGCTGCGCATCCGCATGACCCGCCCCACATCGGACGTGCGCGACGTGGCGCCGGCGGAGGCCGACGTGCTCACGCGGCTGGCGATCTACCAGCCCGCGTCGGCGACGCCGCAGGTGAGCGACTGGCAGCCGATCGTTGCCAACGACCAACGACTCAGCGGCAGGAACGTCTATGTCGCCGTGCACGGCTGGGCGACCGACTACGCGGGTGTCCCGGCACTCAACGGCACGTCCACCGATCCGCTCAAGTGGTGGCAGACCATCGACTACGCGTCCCTGACACCCGCCTCGAAGCCGCTCACCGAACCGGTCGCCTCCTACATGTTCCTCGGCCAGGTGGGCGAGCGCATCGACGGCGCACCGGGCACGCCGGTCAGTCCGGCCGGCCTCGCGTGGCAGCTGAAGCAGTCGGATCCGGACGGCGTGATCCTCATCTACAGCTGGGTCGACGACTCGGCCCAGACCATGCCGGCGCCCTCCGAGGCCGCGACGGCCCTCAACGGGGCCCGGCTCGCCGCGGCGCTCGGCGAGGTGCTGCCCCCGACGAGCGGTCCGCGGGGACTGCACCTGCTGGGACACAGCCACGGGTCGAAGGTAGCGACCGTGGCCGCGACGCTGCTGCGGCAGCAGGGAACGACCGTCAACCAGCTCACGATCCTCGATTCTCCGGAGCAAGGCTCCAGCGTCACCGAGTTCAACGCCACGAACAACCTGTGGTACTTCCTCTCGGCGCTCTCCATCGACCGGGGACAGACCGCGGGCACGACCTTCGTCGACAACTACATCTCCGCCCTCGACCGGCGCCTGGGCCTCATCCAGGGATACGATCCCTACGCCATCCCGGCCGTGAAGGTGGCGACCCTCCAGCAGATCGCCGACGTCACGCTCGACCCGAGCCCGCTCATGCCCCCGAATCCCAGCGCGCTGGATGCCTTCGCCCACCGCTACGCGCCGGCCTGGTACGCCGGGGGCAGCGCCGCCTGGGCGGCGAATCCCACGCCGTTGGTCGCCAACCAATGGTCCCCGCTCGTGACCAACCCGGCGGTCCCACGTCCGGTGGCCGGCAGCTCGTTCCAGGTGTGGACGGTGGCCGACCCGCAGTTCGCGCTGAGCGGGAGCGAGGCGGCCAACACCGTGCACTTCGATCCCAATCCGACCGCGCTGAGCCTCCAGAAGGTGGTCAAGCCGTTCACGCCGCGCCCCCCCTTCGACGGCACCGTCGTGCTCTCGGGCAACGGGCAGGGGCAGAAGGTGACGACGGCCTACACGTTCAAGACCCCGTCGCTTTCGAGCACGCAGTCGTTCGGCATCTCCTTCAACCTGCAGTTCAGCGCCTTCGAGGCCGACGACCAGCTGCAGATCACGGTGAACACCGGCCTCGGCTCCGACCAGAAGCTCGTCTACGTGATGACGGCCAAGCAGCTCGGCCTGACGGAGGGGCTCGCGACGCTGAGCCTCGGCAGCCTGGCCCAGTACCCGGGGCTCTTCAACACCAAGCAGATCGAGTTCAGCCTCGTCCCGTCCGAGGGCAGCCAGTGCCGCACGACCGTCACCATCTCGAACATCAAGCAGTTCATCGTGCCGGGTGCGTGACGGCATGCCCGGTCGCGAGAGCGATCCTCGTGGTCGCGTCGTTCGTCGCGCCGGCACCCGCGCAGGATGCCGTGCCGCCGGCGCCGGACTGGGTGCAGCTCACCACCGCGGCCGGATGGCAGCCGCGGGACTCGCAGGGGGAGGTGGTCTTCGACGGGAGGATGTGGATCTTCGGCGGATGGTTCACCTCGCATGAGGCTCCGCCGCGGGACGTATGGAGTTCCCGGGATGGAAAAACGTGGCACCAGGTCGGGGCCATGGCGCCCTGGCGGCATTCCGACCTGCCGATGACCGTCGTCCACGACGGCCGCATGTGGCTCATGGGAGGCTGGTTCAACGGCCGGCTCCCCGGACACTCGGCATCGAACGAGGTCTGGTCGTCCAGCGACGGCAAGACGTGGCGGCGGGACACGGCCGCGGCAGGCTGGTCGCCCCGGCTCGCGGCCGGAATCGTCGCGTTCAAGGGGCGCATGTGGATCCTCGGTGGCACGGAGTACTACTACTTCGGCGACGACACCAGCCTGCGGAACGACGTGTGGTCGTCGGCGGACGGGAGCGACTGGCGACTCGAAACCGCGGCCGCAGGCTGGTCTCCCCGCGCGTACCATCAGGCGGTCGTGCTCGGTGAGCACATCTACGTCCTCGGCGGCGGCAACTACGTCCCCCGCTACGAGGCTCATGCCGACGTCTGGCGGTCGGCGGACGGCGTGCACTGGGAGCAGGTGACGGCCGAGGCACCCTGGCATGCACGGCTCTGGTTCTCGAGCGTCACCTACCGCGACCGGATCTGGGTTCTCGGGGGCTGGTCGAACCATCCGCACCGGAACTGGAACGACGTCTGGCATTCCACCGATGGGCGCGACTGGCGACGGCTCGATTCACGCGTCATGTGGAAGGAGCGGCACGAGCACTCGGCCTGTGTGTTCGACGACAGGATCGTCATCGCGGGCGGTCACGCGCAGCCGCTGAGCTCGGAGGTGTGGTCGCTGTTCATTCCACCCGACTGGCGCCCGGACGCCCCGTAGGAAGACCGGCCGGCATCACGGTGATTCGCGCGTGCCGGGGGGTGCCCGCGTGCGATCAGCGAGCCTGTGGACGGCGGCGATGATCCGCTCCTCGACGCCGGGGTCCCACGGTCGGCTCTCCGCCTCGTAGCCTCCTTCGAGAAGCACGCGGCGGCTGGGCACGTAGCCAGGATAGTCATTGGAGTATCCGGCCACCCAGACGGCCGGCCCGTCGGGCTTCGCGAACTCCGCCTTGATCCGCAGCGCGTAGTCCACGGTGGCCTCCATGCCGAGCGCGACGAGCAGCACCGCGTCTCCGAGCCGGATCACCTGCACCGGGTAGCGGTGCGGTGGTCGTGCCGCGTCGGTGAACGGCAGCTCGATCGTCTCGAGCGCCGTGCGGATCGTGCCGAAGAGCGCGCGTTGATGACGGGGCGGGTTCTGGTTGACCTCGATCGCCGCCTCGACCGCGGTCGCGAGTGTCCGGCCGTGACGCTCCGCGTACGTGAGCTCGCTCCGTGGATAGGGGTTCTGGTCGCCGCCACACCCCATCATGAAGAGCGCCGTGACGCCCGGATGATCCTCCTCCAGATACCGCTGGGCATACCCCGCGTAATCGCCGAGCCAGCGCCGAAATCCCATCGTGGTGTTGTGGCAGGCGTACCCGAAGACGAGTCCCCGCAGTCCGCCCTCCACATCACGCACGCCGAGCACCGGAACCTCATGATCGACAGGGCCGGACGGGTTGGGATGATTGAGAACGCGCTCGCGCGTCGGCGTGCGGCGATTCATCGCGAAGGCTGCCCTCGCGCTGCCAAACGCGACCGTCGCAGGGGCGAGCTCCGCGATCGCACGGTCCGCCAGCTCGACGAGGGCATCCTCGAGGAATCGCCTGTAGTCCGCCGCGTCGGCATGCACGTACTCCGGGCCGCAGTGGGTGTGCGACGCATTCATGAGGAGCCCCGCGGGCGCGAGGCCCAGCGTCTCCTCCACGCGTCGGGCCACGGACTCCCGCAGGTCGGCCGTCACGCCGATGAGGTCGAGCGTGATCCAGACCGTGCGGCCTCCCGCGCCGTCGTCGAGCGCGATCGCCTTCGCGAACAGGTCCTGTTCCGTCCCCTCGGCCGGCTCCTTCCGGCCCGCGTAGCCGGCCATCGGCAGGGGTCGCTCCGGCGTGATCCGCACCACGGCCACGCCCGCACGCCACCCGCCGCCTGCCACCTCGTCGGCCGCGAGACGGCGCGATTCGACACGCAGCGCCGCACCGGCGACGGCGACAACGACGCTCGACGCCAGTCGGCTCGCGCATTCGCGCCGATCGCGCGTCCCTACCCGGTCGCTCATCAGCGATTCCTCATGGCGAGATGCCTCGTGCGTTGGACGGAACCTCGCCAATCGACACGAGTCGACGCACCCATGCGTTGCGTCAGCCGGCGGTCTCGCCGGGACGCTCCTCGAGGTCGCGGACGATCTCGTTGCGGTCGTCGAGGACGGCGATGCGGGGGACGAGGGCGGCGGCCTCGTCGGGCGTGACATAGCCGAAGCCCATCACGATGAGGACGTCACCGGGACGGACGAGTCGCGCCGCGGCCCCGTTCACGCACACCGTGCGACTGCCCCGGGCCCCGCGCAGGACGTAGGTCTCGAACCGCTGGCCGTTGGTGATGTCGGCCACGAGCACCGCCTCACCCGGCAGGAGGCCCACATGCTCGTAGATGTCCGGGTCGAGTGTGATCGACCCCACGTAGTCGACGTTGGCTTCCGTGACCCGGGCCCGATGGAGTTTCGCCCTCAGAACCTTGATCAGCATGGAGTCGATTCGAGGACGGGAGACGGCACGAGCGGACATGGGCCGTTCCGCGGCGGACGGCTTCGCACGATTCTACCAAACGCCGTCGGCCGCGCTGGAACGGACGGGGTGTCGTCCGAGGTGACCCGTGAGGAACTACGACAAGCCCTCGACCTGGAACCCGTCACGATACGTGCGCCGAATGAGCGTCGTGGCCTCGGGCACGTCCACGACTGCCAGGGTTTCGGCGTTCCACGTCAGGGTGCGACCCGGAAAGCGGTTGGCGACGACGCCGAGCAGCAGCGCTTCGGTGAGCGGCCCGGCGTAGGCGAAGTCGGCACTCGTTTTGCCCGTGCCGAGGCAGGCATCGACCCATTGGTGGTAGTGGTTGACGTCCGGCACGTCGGGTCGTCGGGAGTCGGCGAATCGCTCCTCGGGGAAGAGCACCGCCTCGCCGATGTGCGGCAGCAGCATGACGCCACCTTCGCCGATGAAGAGAGATCCCTGGTCCGGCAGTTTGACGGCCTCGGGCAATTTGACGTCCGCGCTCTTCGGCGGCGCATCGGCCCCGTCGTACCAGGTCCAGCGCAGCGACTCCGTGGTGTGGGCCGTCCCCGGAAACTCGTACTCGACCGTATTCCGCTCGGGATGCCCCACGCCGGTGGGCGGCCGGCAGGTGGTGCGCACCCACCGCGGCGCCGTGAGCGCGAGCGCGTCGAAGGGCGTGTCGAAGATGTGCACCCCCATGTCGCCGAGCGTGCCGGTGCCGAAGTCGACGAGGCGGCGCCAGTTGCCGGGGTGATAGAGCCCGGCGGCGTACGGCCGGGTCGCCGCGGTCCCGAGCCAGAGGTTCCAGTCGAGCGCTGCGGGCGGCGCCTGCCCGTTCGCAGGTGCCGCGCCGTCATACCCCCAGTTCTTGGACGACCACGCGTGCACGTGGCTCACCTTGCCGATGACGCCCTCCTGGATCATGCGCGCCGCACGGCGGTAGACCGCGCTCGAGTGCACCTGGATGCCCATCTGGGTCACGAGCCCCTTGCTCGCGGCGACCCGCCGCAGCTGACGGGCCTCGTGGACCTCGTGGGTGAGCGGCTTCTGACAGTACACGGCCTTGCCCAGATTGAGCGCGCTCATCGCCGCCGGGGCATGCGTGTGGTCGGGCGTGGAGACCACGACGGCATCGATCGTGTCGCCCAGCGTCGCGAGCATCTCCCGGAAGTCGCGGAACGTCCTGGCGTGGGGGTGGCCCGCGGCCGCCTTCTCGAGCGTCCCCTGGTCGACGTCACACAGCGCGGCGACCTCGACCATCCGATGGGACGCGATCGAGCCCAGATCCGCCCCGCCCATGCCGCCGACACCGATGTGCGCGGTCCGGAGTCGCCCGTTCGGGGACGCGGCGTCGATGCGTGACCGCACGCCGTTCGAGCCCGCCACCGCGGCGGCGGTGACGAGAAACGTCCGACGCGAGACGCGGCCGGGCGTGACGAACCGACCAGGGTCGTGATGCTGCATCGCTGCTCCTCGACTCAGTCGAGCGGGCGGAAGCGCACCTGCCGCCACCGCACCTGATACGGACCGGTGCCCTTGCCGATGCCGTGCACCTGGAAGCCGATATGCCCCTCGGGGTCGTGGGGCTGGCGGAAGTCGGCGGTGGGCACGTCGTTGATCCAGCTGCGGTAGTGGTCTCCCGCCACCACGATGCGGTAGCGATTCCACTCCCCCTTCCTGAAGGCCTTCCGCGCTGCATCCGTGCGGATGGCGTCGGTCTCGGTGAGCGTGCTCCACCAGGTGCCCCGCCGGGCCTCGTCATAGAAGTTGCCGGCATGCCCGTCGATCGAGATCTCGCACTGGGGCCCGTAGAGCCGCCCGGCAGGCAGCGGACCCCGCGCGCCTTCGGGCTTCTCCCCCTCGGCGGCGACATGACTCCGCACCTGCACGCCCGAATTGAGCGCGTCGTCCACCAGCACCTCGAACTCGAGCTCGAAGTCTCGCACGGGGTCTTTGGTCACGAGAAAGGTGTTGGGGCTGCCCTCGGTGGTGGTGCCGACGAGCACGCCATCCTCCACGCGGTAGGTTGCCGACCCGCTCACGATCCGAAAGCCATCGAGGCCGTCCGCGGCGAACCAGCGCTGCCAGGGAGCCTCTCCCCAGACCACGCCCGACCAGAGGACGACGGTGCACACGACCAGCAGACGCTTCGATCCACCCGATGCGAACATCCCCTCATCCTCCGTCGCGATCACCCGGTCCATTCCGGTGCGCGGGGCACCGACGCCCGTAGTCTGCGGCACCGTGACGCGAATGGCAAACGGCGGACGTCGGCCGATCGTCTCAGCGGGGCGCGATGCGGAGCGAGATGCCGCCCACGTTGTCGGCGAGTTCACGCGGGGACTCGTTGATCCGCACGTAGAGCGGACCGTCCACGACCGCCTGAACCTCCGTCGCGGCCCCCTCGGCGAGCACGTCGAAGCCCGGCCGCCGTCCTGCCGCGGGCGCGTCGTTCCACTGCGCGATGAGCAGCCGGCCGACCATGCGCCCTCGGTACCACCGCAGCGAGATGCCGTCGGCCTCGCTCTCGAGAACGGTCGTGCGGCCCGGCGGGGTGTCGGCGAGCGTTCCGATGCGATATCGACCCGACGTCTCCACCGTATAGGTACGACCGGCCTCGAGAGCCAGGCCGGTGTTCCGCCAGCCGGTGGACGCGTCGACGTCGATCTCCTGACGGCCCGTCAGGGGCCGGCCGGGAGACCAGTCGATCGCCATGCGTGGCACGTCGTAGCCGTAATCGACGTCCTCCGTGAAGGCGTCGAAGTCGCGTGAGGCGCGCGCCGCATCCCAGCCGGGAAGCGCGGCGAGGCGGGCATTCATGTCTGGTCCGAGGGGCCCCTGCTCGAGCCTCGCGAAGGGCGCCGCATGCGCCGGGTGGAGGGCGAGCAGGGTCACGGCCGCCCAGCTCGCCGCGTAGGCGGCCAGCGCGCGGTGGTCTCCGTGCGACTGCGCGAACACGTCGGCGAGCGCGGGTGAGGATCCGGCCGCGCGGAGCGATCGCAGGGCCTCGATCCGTCCAAACTGCTCCGCATCTCCGGGACGATCGGGGACGGGCGTGGGTATGAAGCGGGGGGCGCCGTCGTCGTACTCGAGCCGATGGGTCGCAAGGTGCTCCGCGATGCCCTCCATGTACCACGCCGGCGCGGCGAGATCGCGCACGGTGATCGTGAAGGCATGCACTCCCTCGTGGAGCAGCAGATGCCGTCGATAGGCCGGGTTCGACTGGTCGGCAAGCCAGAGTCGGTGTCGATCGCAGAAGCCGTTCACGAAAGCGGGCACGTCGTCGGGCAGCAGGCCGGCGGCCCGAAACCGTTCCCGGTCCACGATGAGACAGCCGAAGGCACGCCACGCGCCGAGCCGGTCAGGATCCAGCCGGTAATGCCGACACCATGTGTCGAAGGCCTGATCGAAGACGCCGGGCAGCTCCGCAATTCCGTCCCCGTCCCGCATGGGGCGGTCGGTCGCGAGCACGAGCCGCTCCCCCGTCAGCACGCGCAGGCCCGCGCGGACCGCGCGCTCCGCCAGCGCGGTGAGGGCCTCCGGCTCGGCGGAACGGACCTCGTAGGCAGGCGGCCACGGTCCCAGCATGGCGATCAGGGCGGCCATGGCCACGAGAACGCCGGTGCCTCGTCCGGCACGTCGGGCACGCCGCAGGGGTTGCCGACAGTGCGTGACCGGGACTTTATCCCGGCGCACGGCACCGCGGACGGCTGACCACCGCAGATGGTCGTGGTTTCGCATCCAGCCCAGTTCACCAGCGCCGACTGCGGGTCGGCAAGCCGTACCGATCACAGGGGAAGCGCCTGCATCGGGAAACGGGGAAATTCCGATCGCACGGTGGGACGACTTCTCGGTAGAACCCCGCGGGAGGACGACCGCGCGATGCGGCAGGGAGGGCGACATGGCGTGGCGGTGTGCGCGGTGACCGCGAGCCTGCTCGCATGCGCTGCTGCCGAACCCGTCGCCGCCGACGAGTCCGGGGCGGCAGCCGCGGGCGTCAGCGCCTGGGCGACGGGAGGCGGTTCGGCGACGGCGAAGCCGACCGATCCGGACGGCAAACCGGGGGGCGGCGCGACGGGGGCTGCCGCGCTTCCCTACTGGCAGGCGCCGGCGGTTCCGACGGCGGTCATTCAGGGGGGCGCGATTCCCCCGGGTTGGCAACCGCAGGCCGTGCCATACCAGGGGATCGGACCTGACGGTCGGCCGGTCACGATGTACGTCGCGCCGACCTACGTCTTCACATACCCCGTCGGCCCACCCGTGCCCGCCGTGCCGCAGGTCGACCGTCGCCGCGGCCGCGGCATCATGCGTCCGGGCATCCAGAACGATCCCTACGCCGCGGGCTGGAACTATCGCTCCACCGGCGCCACCGCGGTCGCGCCGGCGCTGCCCCCGCCCACGGTCGCCCGCTACGCGCCGCAGCCCTACCGCTTTCCCGCCGATTCGCGCGCGCTGACAGGCACGCCCCTGGTGCCGCCGGCAACCGTGCCGCCCCCCATGCCACCACAGACCTGGGGAGACGCGCCCGCAGGCGCGATCGCCGCGCAGACCGTTCCGCTGCCGCCACCCCCGTCCGGCTGGGCGGCCGCGAACCTGCCGCCGGATTGGGCGGCCCCCCACCCGCGGGGGGGGGTGCCGCCCATCCCGCGGCGGGGGCTGCGGCCCCGGCCATCGGGGGGGGCGCCCCCCGCGCGCCCGCGGGCGCCGC
>JBJTBO010000164.1:0-7258 GCA_046091445.1 Planctomycetaceae bacterium
GAGATTCATGCGCTGCGGGTAGGGAAACGCCCAGAGGTTGATCGACTTGCGGCACGGGTGGGCCGCGGCGACGGGCGCCACTGGACTCGCCGGCGATGCGCTCGGCGGCGCCGCGCCCGACTGCCGCTCGGAAACGGTCGCCGCGAGGGCCGCGCCGGCGGCCGTTCCGAGAACGCCGCGACGCGACAGATGAGCGGACGGATCGAACGGACTGGTCATGGCCGCACCTCTCGGAATGATCGCCGTGGCGACATGCCCACACGCATGCCGACGGAGCCTCCACGCTCGACACGGCCCTCGCGGCGACACGATAGCCCGTGGGCTCACGCGGTCGCAAACGCGAACGTCGCGATGCACTGGGGGCAGACGGGCGGAGCCGATGGCGCGGCTCGCGCGAAGCCGCGACTTGCCCGTGCCGGCGACGACCGGTAGCCTCCCGGCGTCGTCCGCGTGCCCCCCTTCAGCGAGACCTTCGCTTCATCATGTCCCATCAGACCTGCCGCTGGGCCTTCCTCAGCACCGCGGGGATCGCCCGCAAGAATTGGCTCTCGATCCGCCACGCCGGCAACGCGCGGCTCGTCGCCGTCGCCAGCCGCGACCGGGCTCGCGCGCGGGCGTTCATCGACGAGTGCGAGGCCTCGGCTCCGAGCCATCCGCCCCCCGACGCGGTCGGATCGTACGAGGAGGTGCTCGATCGCGACGACGTGGACGCCGTCTACATCCCGCTGCCGACGGGCATGCGTGCGGAGTGGGTCATCCGCGCCGCCGAGCGCGGCAAGCACGTCCTCGTCGAGAAGCCCTGCGCGGTCGATCTGCCCGAGCTCGAACGCGTCGTCGCCGCCTGCCGCACGCATGGCGTGCAGTTCATGGACGGCGTCATGTGGTTCCACTCGCAGCGGGCCGAGGCACTGCGGCACAGCCTGCGCGCGGGCGACACCGACGGCGGCCTCGGCGGGATCCGCCGGATCGCCACGCAGTTCACGTTTCGCGCCCCCGACGCCTTCTTCACCGACAACATCCGGGCACACGGCAGCCTCGAACCGCTCGGCTGCCTCGGCGACCTGGGCTGGTACACGATCGGGTTCATCCTCTGGGCCCTCCACCCCCGGATGCCCGACGCCGTCGATGGACGGCTCCTCGCGACGCCGGCCGTCGCGGGAGCGCCCGCGGTGCCGACGGAGTTCTCCGGGGAGCTGTTCTTCCGCGGCCAGGGCGGCGTGCCCGACACGTCCGCGTCGTTCTTCTGCTCGTTTCTCATCGAGCACCAGCAGTGGGTGCACGTGAGCGGCACGCGCGGCAGCCTCCGGATCGACGACTTCGTCCTGCCGTACTTCGGCAACGAGACGGGGTTCACCGTCTCGCACCCGCGGTTCGTCCAGGACGGCTGCGACTTCCGCATGGAGCGGCACGACCGCCACGTCGCCGTCGAGGAGTACGCCAACGGCCACCCGACGGCGCAGGAGACGAACCTCTTCCGCGACTTCTCCGCACTCGTGCTCTCCGGACGACGCGACGAGCGGTGGACCGAGATGTCGCTCGCCACGCAGCGCGTGATGATGGACTGTTTCGCCGCCGCCCGTGCCCGCTGAGGCTCAGCGGCTGCCGACCCGCGTCAGCCGAAACTCGCCCACGTCCTTCTTCGACCGGTAGTCGGCCGTGAAGCGGCAGCCGTCGGCCGTGGCGTGGTAGGTGAACGTGCCGAAGAGCCGGCCGAGGAACGAACTGCCGGCGAGCACGACGTGGTCGCCATGGTCCTCCACCACGTCGAGTGTGACGGAGTAGCGAAACGGCAGGATCTTGAAGAAGCGTCCCGCGAAATCGACGCGGTACTGCGTCGCGCTCGAGCGGGTGAACTCGGCACGCAGCGGACCGGCATGGCCCGTCGAGCAGCTCTCCCACGAGCCCGACCACGAGCCCGAAAGATCGACGGCCGTGGCGTTGCCGGCCGGGAGCAGGGACAGGGCGACGATCAGGGCGGGCGCGAGCAGCGAACGCATGAGGAGACTCCTGTGGGAAGCCGATGGAGCGAACCGGGATAAGGCGAGAGTACCTTCGTGAAAAACCGGCCGCCGCCCGACGGCGTGCCCCTCGACTGCAGGAAAATTCCGGGGTTTTCGGGGGGCGGAGCCACATTCGCACGCCTGGAGGCGTGCGCCACAAGTGGGTGGAAAGCGTGCCATACGAGGGGGCGCGAAAGCGTGCGCCACCCGGGGACCGAAAGCGTGCGCCACGAGGCGTGGTCGGGGGTCGAAGGGATTTGCCGGGAGTCAGGGCGCCTTGCGGCCGCGACCGGGATCGTCCCACCACCCTCCGCCCGGCACGAAATCGGTCGAGAGGAATCGGGCCTGCTCGGCCTCGCGCTTCGGCATCACGACATCGACGATCTGCCGGAGGCCGGTGGTCGCCTGGTCGGCCGAGTAGGCCGGGTTCTTCACGGGCAGCGTTGCACCCACGTCACGGAGCCAGTGGTCGAGCGCCGCCCGCATCGCCGCCACGCGCTCTGGCTGCCGCCGCGCGCGGTCGTCCTGCTCGCCGACGTCCCGCCGGATGTCGTAGAGCTCGTCCCGCCCGTCCTCGTAATAGTGGATCAGCTTCCAGTCGCCGCGGATCATGATCGCCGACGGCTCGCCCCCCTGGTTGCCGTAGTGCGGGTAGTGCCAGAAGAGCTCGCGGGCGGAGGCCTCGTCGGCGGGCATCGTGCTACGCAGCGCCCGCACGAGGCTCACACCGTCCACATGCTGCTCCGGTCGCGGCGGCAGGCCCGCGATCTCGAGGATCGTGGGGTAGAGGTCCATCCCGATCGCCGGGCAGTCGCTCGTGCCCGGCGCGGCCACTCCCGGCCACGCGATCGTGAAGGGCTGGCGGATGCCCCCTTCCCACTGGCGGCCCTTGCCGCCGCGAAACGGGAGGCAGCAGGTCGCATAGCCGTCACCCGAAGAGACACCGCCGTTGTCCGACGTGAAGATCACGACCGTATCGTCCTCGACGCCCGCCTCACGAACCGCATCGAGGACGAGCCCCACGGCATCGTCGAGGGCCGCCATCATGCCGGCGTAGACCGGATGGTCCTGCACCTGCCGCACCTCCTGCGTGCGGTCGAGAGTGAACCGCGGCTCGGCCCGCGCCGTGAGTCCGAGACGCTCGGCCTTGTCGCGAAACGTGCGCCAGCGGGCCTCCGCGCACTGGATCGGTGCGTGCACGTCATAGAACGAGAGCATCGCGAAGAACGGCGCCGAGCGGGCGGCCGAGTCACGGATGAACGTCGCGGTGTCGCGGGCGAGCCGATGCGAAAGCTCCGTGCCGGGCGGATCGTCGTCGAGCCGCGGGTTGCGATAGGGCGCGAAGAATCCGCCGGGCGGTGTGCCGAAGTGCCAGCCCCCCTTGTTGATCTCGTAGCCCTGATCCTCGGGCGCGAAACCCTCGCCGCCGAGGTGCCACTTGCCTGCGAAGAACGTCCGGTAGCCCTGCGCGCGGAGCGCCTCGGCGATCGTCACCTCCTCGAGTGGCAGCTCCGGCCGGTAGGCCGCAGGCAGCAGCTTCGTGTTCCGCTTCCACTGCGCCGGCTGGTTGGCCCCGTTGACGGCGATGTAATCGGTGATGCCGAGCCGTGCCGGTGCCTTGCCCGTCTGGATCGCCGCGCGGGACGGACTGCACACCTGGCAGGCCGAGTAGCCGCGCGAGAACCGCACGGACCGGCGCACGAGGGCGTCGATGTGCGGCGTCTCGTGAAACGCGCTCCCCTCGATGCCGAGATCCTGGCGACCGAGGTCATCGACGAGGATGAGCAGGACGTTCGGACGGCGCTCGTCCCCAGATGCGCCGGCCGTCGCACACGCCACCGCGACCCCCATGGCCGCTCGCATGATCCAGCGCCGCTGCATGACGTCCTCCCGACCCCGCGTGGATGCCCCGCCTCCCGACCCCGTGTGGATGCCCCGGCGCTCAGGCCGACCCCGCCACCGCCACCGGGGCGCCGCCCCGCGTCGCGCTCTCGTCGGCCGCGAAGATCACGTCGAACGTGCGGGCGGCCTCGGCGAAGCCCGTCAGCGGCATCTCCTCGCCACGGTCGAGCGCGTCGAAGAAGGCCTGGAACTGCGACTGGTAGGGATGGTCGCTGACGTCGCCGGAGTCACAGAGCTTCATCGAGAGCCGGCTCCAGTGCGACTTGTCGGCGGCAAGCCTGGCCGAGTGGAAGCGGTCGTCGAGCAGACTGCCCTCGCTGCCCACGAGGTGGGTGTGCAGGTAGTAGGGCTGGAGGCAGTCGACGATCGCCGCGGTCTTGCCCACCGCGCCGTCCGCGAATCGCAGGATCGTGACGCTCGACGTGTCGTACTCGTACGGCGCGAACGTGCCGCTCGCGGACTTCGTCGAGAGGCTCGAGACGCTCGCGACACGGTTGCGGCCGCCGTCGCCCATGAGCATCACGAGCGCGTCGAGCGCGTGGCACCCGGCCGTCAGCAGGGCGCTGCCGCCATCCTTGCGGCCGGTGTTCCAGCGGAATTGGCCGTACCACGGTCCGATGCCGTGGTAGTAGTCCACCTCGCCATAGTGCAGCCGGCCGAGGAGTCCCTCGCGCAGGAGGGCCCGCGTGGCATCCATCTGGTTCGAGAACCGGAGCTCGAAGCAGACGCAGCCGCGCACGCCGTGCTCGGCCGCCGCGGCCACGATGTCCCGCACCTCCTGCCGCGAGTTCGCCATCGGCTTCTCGAGGATGATGTGCTTGCCGGCACGGGCCGCCGCCACGGCATGATCGCGGTGCTGGCTCGGCAGGCTCGTCACGTCGACGACGTGGAGTCCGGGATCGGCGCGCATCTCGTCGAGCGAGCGAAAGACGCGGATCGGGCCGCCGTGCCGGGCCGCGAGCGCCGCGGCGTCGAGCGGTCGCGACGAGCACACCGCCGCCACGCGTCCCTGCCGCGTGGCGTTGATGGCGTCGATGTGGGCGGTCGCCGCCCACCCATACCCCACGATGCCGACGTCGTACGTCTTCATGCTCGTTGCTCCGAACGGACCGCGATCGGGAACCGGGCGGCATGATACCGTCGCCGTCGAGCGGCTCGCGCCCCCCGTGAACCGGCGCCGGCAGCCGGGTATGCTCCCGCCATGGAAGCGCCTGCCGCCCTAGCCGTCGTCGCACATCCCGACGACATCGAGTTTCACTGTGCGGGCACGCTCCTGCGGCTGCGGGAGGCGGGCTGGGCGATCCACTACCACTGCGTCGCCGACGGCGACTGCGGCAGCCTGACCACCGACCGCGACACGACGCGAGCGATCCGGGCGGCCGAGGCGCGGGCGGCGGCGGCCATCCTCGGTGCCACCCACCACGAGAGTCTGACGTCCGACCTGCTCGTCTTCTACGACGAGCGGCTGCTGCGGAAGCTCGTGGCGGTCGTCCGCCGGGCGCGTCCGCGGATCGTCCTCACCCACGCGCCGGCCGACTACATGGAGGACCACATGAACACGGCGCGGCTGGCCGTGACGGCGACGTTTGCCAAGGGGTTTCCGAACTTCGTCAGCGATCCGCCGGTCGCGCCGGTGCCGGGGGATGTCGCCGTCTACCACGCCATGCCGCACGGCCTGCAGGACGGCCTGCGGCGGCCGGTGCAGCCCGACTGCTTCGTCGACGTCACGGCCGTGCGCGCGACCACGCGGAGGGCCCTGGCCGCACACGCCAGCCAGAAGGCGTGGCTCGACCAGACGCAGGGGATGGACAGCTACCTCGACGCGGCCGACGCGATGTCACGCGAGGTCGGTCGGATGTCGGGCCGCTTCGAGCACGCGGAGGGATGGCGTCGCCACCTCCACCTCGGCTTCTCCGCCCGCGACGACGATCCGCTCGCCGAGGCGCTCGGCGCCTCCTGCATTCCCGCTCCTGACTGATTCCGTCCCCTCCTCCGGCTCACACACCGATGGCACGACCGCTCAGCCGCATCGCCCCCGACTGGTGGGACTACACGACGCTCGATCCCGCGATCATCCGTGACGCGGCCAGCCTGTCGCCCGAGGACCTCCTCGGCCTCTCCCGCCCGGGCTTCCAGGTGGTGTTCTACGACACGCTCGAGGACTTCTACGTCGCCGAGTCGCTCGAATACATCGCCGCGTGGCGGCAGGCGACCGCCGACGACCCGGTGGGCATCTGCGGCCCGATCGGTCCCACCGAACAGCTGCCACTCGTCGCGCGGCTCGTCAACGAACTCGAGATCGACCTGCGACACGCCCACTTCTGGGGCATGGACGAGTGGTACGAGCACGGCCGCGAGGTGCCCGTCACGCACCCGCTTTCGTTCGAACGGGCCGACCGCGAGCTCTGCTTCGACCGGATCCGGCCAGACCTGCGGATGCCGGAGGCCAACCTCCACTTCCCGAAGGCCGACGTGGCCGCGTACGTGGCCAGCTGGGAAACGGCCCGCTGCGCCGTCATGCAGGGGGGCCAGGGCGACATCAAGCACTGGGCCTTCAACGACCCGCTCCGTCGTGCCGGTGCCTACGTGGACAGGCCGCCCACGCCTGCGGAGTATCGCGCCCTCTCGACCCGCGTGGTCGATCTCCACCCGGTCACGCTCGCGCAGAACGCCCGCACGAGCGGCGGCGGGAACATCACGCTCGTGCCGATGCAGGCGATCACCGTGGGGCCGGTCCAGACGTGGCGGGCCGGGAAGGTGTCGATCTGGCACGCGGGCACGCACGACAACCCGCTCGGGCAACGGCTCACGGCGCTCATGATCTCGACGCGTCTGGTCGATGCCTGCGTGCCGAGGTCGCTCCTCGCCGACCACCCGCAGGGTCAGTTCAACTACTATCGTGGCGGCCTGGGCACCTGCGCCGTCGAGATGCACTGACGCGCCGCCCGCCGTGGGCCGGTGCTTTCCCCGATCCGTGAGGACCACGACCGTGAGACGTTCGCTCCCTGCTCTCGCCGCGTACACCTTCTCCTGCACGCTCGCCCTGGCGGTCCCGACCGCCGCCCGCGCGGCGGACAACGTGCCCCCCGAGGGATTCACCGCGCTCTTCAACGGCACGGACCTCGCGGGCTGGTACGGCTGGGGCACGCGGGATCCTGCCGAGCTGCGCGCCATGTCGGCCGAGCAGCGGGCGGAGTACACGCGCACGAGCATCGAGGGAGGGCTGCTCGACGCCAAGGGCGCGGACAAGCGTGAGCACCTGCTCGCCCACTGGCGGGTCGAGAACGGCGAACTCGTCAACGACGGCCAGGGGCTCTACGCCACCACCGACCGCGACTACGGCGACTTCGAGTTCT
>JBJTBO010000165.1:0-2032 GCA_046091445.1 Planctomycetaceae bacterium
GAGAGACACATGTCGATCAGCGGGTGGAAGGGGGCCGCCGCGTGGGCCTCGGCCGGTGCTGCGATTGCGGGGCTCGTGGTCGGTGCGTGGCTCGGGTCGCTGCAGTCCGTGCCGCACGTCCAGGCGGTGTCGAGCCTCGCCGACGAGTCGTTCGCCGCCAGCACGGCGCACCTAGAGGGTGGCGTCGAGGGCTTCTTCATCCTCGACTTAGAAACTGGCGACCTCTCCCGCGGCGTCATCAACCCCGCCACCTCGAAGTTTTTCCCCTCCTACCGCCACAACGTGCTCAAGGATCTCGGCTTCAAGGCGGGGCGCGTGAAGAAGCCCAAGTTTCTCATGCTCTCCGGCGGCATGTCGTACGCGGGGCCGGCGGCCAATACGCTCGGCGGGTCCGTGCTCTACGTCACCGACGTGTCGACCGGCGTGACGGTGGCCTACGGCATTCCCTGGAACTCGCAGCAGGCAGGCGCTGCGGGCGTCCAGGAACTCGTGCCGCTCGATATCGCGAAGCCACGAGGCGGTGGGGCGCCATGAGTCGCACGGCGACGACCGGCGTCGCGCGGGAGATCGCGGTCACGGTCAACGGTGAGCCTCGCACGTGTGAGGCCGGCGCGACGGCGGCAGACCTGGTCGCCGCCCTCGGGCTCGGGACCCGGCCGATTGCCGTGGAGATCAATCGTGAGGTCGTGCCGCGGGCGCGGCTGGCCGGTCATCGACTCGAGGATGGCGACCGGCTCGAGATCGTGACGCTCGTCGGCGGCGGCTGAGCGCATGCCTGGTGCACGCATGCCACCCGCGGGCGGGTGCCGCATGCCGGATGGTTCGCCGCTCCCCGAGGATGTCCGCCGTGTCTTCAAGCAAGCCGATCGCCGCGACGGTCGTCCCACCGGCGGTGCGATCGCCAAGCGGTGATGCGCCGCTCACCGTCGGCGGCATGTGCCTGGCGAGCCGCCTCATCGTCGGTACGGGCAAGTACGCCACATACGCGGAGATGGCCCGCTGCCTCGAGGTGGCGGGCGCCGACTGCGTGACCGTCGCCGTGCGCCGCGAACGGCTTGTCAATGCGGCCGGCGAGAGCATCCTCGATCACCTCGACCTGACGCGGTACACGCTCCTGCCCAATACCGCCGGCTGCTACACGGCCGACGAGGCGGTGCGCGTGGCGCGACTCGGTCGCGAGCTGCTCCGCGACATGGGGCATCCCGGCGCGGAGTGGGTGAAGCTCGAGGTGCTCGGCGACCAGCGGACGCTCCTCCCCGACCCGGTCGGCACGCTCGAGGCGACGGAGCGCCTGGTGGCCGACGGGTTCGTCGTGCTCGTCTACACGAGCGACGACCCGGTGGTGGCGCGGCGGTTGAAGTCGCTCGGTGCCGCAAGCGTCATGCCGGCGGGCAGTCCGATCGGGTCCGGCCAGGGGATCGTCAACGCCACGAACATCCGCATCTGCATGGAATACCTCAAGGACGGAGATCCGGCGTATCCCGTCATCGTCGACGCGGGCGTGGGAACGGCGAGCGACGTCGCGTTCGCGATGGAACTCGGCGTGGATGGCGTGCTGCTCAACACCGCGATCGCCCATGCGGCCGACCCGTTGCGAATGGCCCGGGCGATGCGGGCGGCCTGTGAGGCCGGCCGGGACGCCTTTCTCGCCGGCCGAATTCCGAGGCGTCTCTACGCCACGGCGTCGAGTCCCGAGGAGGGTACGATCCGGTAGCAGACTGCGAAAGAGGTCTGCCGCCGCAGGACGCGGCGCACGGCAACCCCGAAAACCCCTTGGTGTTTTCGGCTTTTTCTCCGGACACGTAGCCCGGTGGATCCTCTCGATGCTCGCCAAGCGCATCATCCCCTGCCTCGACATCGATCGGGGTCGTGTCGTCAAGGGCACGCGGTTCCTGGATCTCGCCGACGCCGGCGACCCCGTCGAAGTGGCCGCCCGCTACGACGCGGAGGAGGCGGACGAGCTCGTCTTTCTCGACATCACGGCCAGCCACGAGGAGCGTGCGATCATGCTCGACATCGTGCGGCGCGTGGC
>JBJTBO010000166.1:0-2963 GCA_046091445.1 Planctomycetaceae bacterium
TGAGCATGAGCGCCTCGACGCACCCGGCCTGGAGCCCCTCGAGCTTGGCCATGATGTTGTTCAGGTAATTGAGCGACTTGATCCGCGGCGAGAGCGCGGCGGACTGGGTGCGCTGCGTGGCGGCGGTGACGATCCGCAGGCCCCGCTCGTAGAACTCCCGCGGGTAGAGGCTGATCTGGTCGGCGATGACGATCACCTGCGGGTCCCGCGTCTTGTTGGGGTCGAGCCCCAGGGTGCCCGCCCCGCGGGTCACCACGAGCCGCACGTACCCGTCGGCCAGGTCGTTGGCGGCGAGCGTGTCGAGCACCGCCCGCGCCACGATCTCCTTCGCGAGCGGGATCGTGAGACAGATGGCGCGGGCGCTGGCGTAGAGCCGATCGAGATGGGCATCGAGCCGGAAGACGCGTCCGCCGTAGCTCCGCAGCCCCTCGAACACGCCGTCTCCGTAGAGAAGGCCGTGGTCGAACACGCTCACCCGCGCCTCGCTCTCGGGCACGAGGCGGTCGTTCATGAAGACGAGCCGCGGCATGGAAGCGTTCCCGGCGATGGGGCGAGTCGGAACGGCGACCGCGACGCGCTCGACCGGCACTGCCGGCGTCGACCGTGGGCGTTTTTCAGGCGGCCGTCGGCACCCGGTCCGCGACCGAGGTGCCGCCGGTCTCCTCGACACGTCCGGCGGCCAGCCGCACGACCCGGTCTGCCCGCCGCGCGATCGCCGCGTCGTGGGTGACGAGGACTATAGAAAGGCCGTCCCGTCGGTTCAACTCGCACAGCGCGTCGAGGATGCCGGCTCCCGTGGCCTCGTCGAGGTTTCCCGTCGGCTCGTCGGCGAGCAGCACCCGTGGACCGGTCACGCGGGCGCGGGCGATCGCCACCCGCTGCATCTCGCCGCCGGAGAGCTGCCGCGGGCGGTGCCGCAGCCTCGCTCCGAGGCCGAATCGTGCGAGCAGGTCGCAGGCCCTCGCGCGGGCCTCGGCCCGCACCCGGAGCCACTCGAGAAGGCCGTGTCGCACCATGAGCGGGGCGAGGACGTTTTCGAGCACGTCGAGCTCGGGCAGAAGGTGATAGGCCTGGAACACCATGCCGATGGCCACGTTGCGGAGCCGGTCGCGGCGCGAGGCGGCGAGGCCGTCGATCCGCTCGCCTCCCAGCTCGATCGTGCCCCCATCCGGCGCGTCGAGCAGTCCCATGAGATGGAGGAGCGTGCTCTTGCCCGATCCGCTCTGGCCCACGACGGCCACGAACTCGCCGGCGCCGAGGTCGAAGTCGACGCCCCGCAGCACCTCGAGCACGCCCTCGCCGGAACGGTAGCGCTTGCGCAGGCCGCGGACGCCGAGCAGCGGTGCACGGGACGGATGATGCATGCGGGTCACTCGTGACGGAGGGCCTCGACCGGGTGCAGCCGTGCCGCCCGCAGGGCGGGCAGCACGCTCGACGCCACGGCGATCGCCACGGAGCCGAGGACGATCCAGGCGACCGTGGGGGCGTGGACGATCGTGGGGATCTTGAAGAAGTAGTAGATCGACGGATCGAACACCCGCTCGCCGGAGAGCCACTCGACGGCCGCCCGGATGCGGTTGATGTTGTGCACGATCGACAGACCCAGCGCGAGGCCCGCACCGGCGCCCACCATCCCGAGGCAGAGGCCGTAGCCCAGGAAGATGCCGGCGATGCCCGACGCCCCCGCACCCAGCGACTTGAGGATCCCGATGTCGCGGGTCTTCTCCACGACGATCATGAAGAAGATGGCGAGGATGCCGAAGCCCGCCACCGCGATGATGAGAAAGAGCAGGATGTTGAGCACCGACATCTCCATGTCGACGGCCGACAGGAGCGGGCCCTGCTTGTCGCGCCACGTCGAGACGGCGTAGAGATCGGCCGGAAACACCCGGCGAAGCCGGTCGCGGACCGCGTCGAGGTCCGCCCCCTCGCGCAGCCGGATCTGGATCGAGTTGACGCTCGTGATGCCGCTCTGCGGATCGATCATGCCGCGCATCCGCTGGAGCTGGGCGATCGGCACGAAGACGAAGTTCGAGTCGTACTCGCTCATCTTGCTTTCGTAAAAGTCGACGACGGTGAACGTGTCACTGACCGCCTTGGGCGGCGTTCCGGCGGTGGGAAACGTCACCTTGACGTCGTCGCCGGGCAGGATGAGGAAGCGGTCGAGCCCCTCGGAGTCGCGGAAGCTCGCAAGGCCGATGCCCGGCACGATGCCGGTGAACTGCTCGCGGGCCGGATCCATCGTGCGGCCCTCCTCGGGCCGGGCGGCTCGAAACGGGTCGGCGGGGCGGGCGGGGGTCGCGTCGTCACCGGCAGCGACCGCGGACGCCTCCGGCGCGGCGCTCGTGGCCGCGAGGACCGCGTCCACCTGCTGGTCGATCGGGCGCGTCGGGCCGGCCGCGCGACTGGCCTCCCGTTCGTCGGAGGCGGCCTGGATCTCGCGCCAGGCGCGCTCGCGCTCCACCCGCATGCGACGGTAGGGCCAGCCGGCCCGTTCGAGTGCGGGCCGCGTCGGGACGGATCCCTCCGACTGGCTGTCGACGGTGTCGTAGCCGCCGTCCCGCAGGTCGAACGAGAGGCTTCGGCGGTTGTCCGGGTGCTGCAGGTAGCGGCCGAAGTCGCTCACGCTCGCGTGCGTCGCCTCCTCGATGCCGATGAACATGATCTGCCGCGTCACCCACTGGCCGCGCACCTGGAAGGAGAGCATCGCGGGCACCGCCACCGTCGGCGTCATCCCCTCGATGTCGTCTCCACCGGCCCGCTGGATCTCCTCCATGTGCCACTGCGGATCCTGAAAGCCGGAGAGCGAATGGCTCTCGAAGACGAGGTCGGAGAGGATCCCGTGGATCCGCGTCTGCATCTCGTGCGCGAAGCCCGCCATGACGGCGTTGACCACGATCATCGTGGCGACGCCGAGCGTCACGCTCACGATGCTCGCCAGCGCGATCCAGCGCGTGCGGAGG
>JBJTBO010000167.1:0-4750 GCA_046091445.1 Planctomycetaceae bacterium
AGGATGCGGCGGACTTCCGCCACCGTCAGCGGATGGTGATGCACCTTCGTGTGCGTCGCCGGCACGCGGATCTCGCTCAGTGCCCACGGAGCGTGCGCGCTGGCCACCGACACGACGCAGTCATCGCGGCCGCCCGTGAGCGAGAGGTGTCCGTCCCCCACGATCGAGTGCGTCGCCACCCAGCAAGCCGGCCGCAGCCGTTCGAGCGCCTGGAGCGTCGTGGCCGTCGGTCGCAGCAGGTCCACGGTCGTGGGCACCCGCTTCGCGTATTCGGGCCGGAGCACGCCGGGATTCAGTGCCGCAGCCTGCTCGCGGATCGCCGCGATGTCCGGCGGCTCACGCACCATGAGCGACGCGAGCCGGCCGACGCCGAGTGATGCGAGCACCGAGCCGCGGTGGGGCGTGGCGATCCACACGACCCGCTGGACGAACGGGAGCGGCCGGAAGAAGGCCAGTTGCTGCACGGTCGCACGGGCGCGGGGCGGCAGTCGGAGCTGGTCGAAGGGCACCGTCGCGATCGAGTCCCAGATGGCGGTGCCCGAATCGACCACCATCATCTTGGCATGCAGCCCGCCCATGCTGTGGCCCACGAGCACGAGCCGGCGCAGCGCGGGATCGCGGCCCTGCGCGTCGAGCCCGGTCACGGCCTCGGTCAACAGCCGCCGCAGCGTCGCGGAGGCCTGCAGGAACGACGAGCCCGTCGGGTAGTGGAACACCCAGGGCTCGAAGCGGCGATGAAACTCCGGCCAGGCCCGCAGCTCGTTGATAAGGTCGAACCACGTGCCCTCGTCGCTTGCCAGCCCGTGGATGAACACCACCGGAATCCGCCCCGGCTGGTGTGGCTCGAGAAACTCGAGGCGCGGCTGCGTGTCGGTGCGCCCGAAGGGCTGGATGAAGCCCTCGAGCCCGGAACGGGGCATGCCCGCCAGCATGTCGAGCAGCGGCGCCGAGAGATCGGCCGCGAGGTGCGGCCGTGCGGGCCCGATCTTGACCGCCGCGATCTCGACCGGATTCGCCAGATCGAGCACCGCCGGGGCGTGGTCGCGCGCCACGGGCCCGACGAAGGTTTCGACGACGTTGTCATGGCCGGGCATATCGAAGCGCAGCACGGCCGTCGCCGCGAGCGACTGCCGATCCGGCGCGTAGCGGGCGGCGGATTCGCCGAGCCGCCGGGGATCGATCCGCACCGCCACCGGCAGTCCGAAGCCGTCGCGCCGGTGGCGCCTCGTGAGCCGCTTGTCGTCGGCCTGGGCCTGCGGCTCGAGCGAGGCGATCGCCTCGACGGGCACCGGGAGCGCCTTCGGCACGAGCGGCACCTTCACGAGCCGAGTGGGCGGGCCGACCCACACGCCGCCGTCGGCGATGCGTCCATGACGACAGGAGGCCTCGAGAAAGCCGGCGATTGCGTCGGCGTAGAGTTCGGTCGCCTCGCACAACACCTCCGGCGACTGCGGGCAGGTCTGTGCCGCGTTCCACGCCTCCTGGCAGGCGACGTAGTAGCCGTCGATGGCATGACGGTCGCAGCGCTTCAGCATCGCGCAGGACGCGCCGAGGTACTCGGCCGCGTGGCGCAGCGAACGCTGGGCGGCCGGCAGCGGCTCCTCGGCGGGCGACGTCGGCAGCGCGACCGCGAGGGCGGCGCCCCCGGAGGCGATCCACACGAGCGCGGCCACCGTCAGGACTCGACGATCCATGCGGATTCTCCCGCCTCTGGTATCGGCCGGGGCGGTGTGGAACGACCGGCCCGGCCTCCCGATCGCTACGAACCGCCCCGCTTGCCCAGCGTGGACCGCAAAGCGGCGACGGGCGCCCCCGCGTCGGGCTCCACCCTCCCGCGCCCGGCGACGGCCCGGGCGCGACCGTGGCTCACGGTGCGGACGAACCTGCGGCCGCGCGCATCGCCGCGATCGGAGGCGGGGCGGGATCGAGCGCCCAGCAGATGCCCTGCAGCAGAAGCCTGCGAAACTCGGGCTCGCGAAAGTCGTCCTTGTGACCGAACGACGTGTAGAAGACGCGGGAGCTTCCCCGGCGGGGCGCGTTCGTCCAGGCGACCGGCTCCGCAGGATGATCCGCGGCCACGCCGCTCAGGAGGGCGGTGGCCGACGGCTCGAGCGGCGCGCCGCGGTAGAGCGACCCGTGACCGACGAGCCTCGCGACGTCGATGCCGACGAGGATCGGGTGCCCGGCCGCCCCGGACGCCACCGTGACGCTCGTCGCCGGGCCCGCGCCGTGGTGGCCCACGTAGCGACCCCCGAGCACCCGCGGGTCGAAGTCGGGCCACGTGCCGTGACCGGCGGGAGGCGTCTCGCCGCGGCGCGGGGCGAACGCATGGCTCGCGGTGCGGATTCCCACGAGCGGCCTGCCGGCCGCGACGTGCGCCCGAATCGCGTCAAGGTCATCGAGCGGCGGCGGACGACGGCGGACGCTCACGAGCAAGAGGTCGGCCCCCTCGAGCGCGGCCCGCAGGCCTGGAAAGCGTCGCGGATCGTCCGGCGACGCGTGGATCACGGTGACGCGAAAGCCGGCCGGCTCGAGCTCGGTCGCGGCGAACTCGGGCAGGGTCTCGGCCGTGCGGTACTCGTCCTCGCCGATGAGCATCACGATCGACCTCCGGTCGTCGCGGAACCGGAACGGCTCGCCGCCGAGAAAATCGACGCTCGTGATCGTCGGGCAGACGACCCGCTCGACATGCTCCACGATCCGCTCGGTGCCGACGTGATGCGTGACGTACGGCCAGCGTCGGGGGTTGTACATGGTATCGGTCATGTCGCGCATGAGCACGACGTTGCGGCCGTGTCTGGCGAGCTGCCGCAGCCCGAACGGCCGGCCGAGGACGCACATGTTGGTATGCACGCCGAGCAGCACGACGTTCGCGATGCCCCGCGACTCGAGGAGATTCCAGATCTCCACCCCCGAATCGCTGATCGCGTCGTCGGCGGTGATCTCGAGCGCGTCGAGCTGCGCGAGCCAGGGCGCCCGCGGGTTGCGGCCCAGTCCTGCCAGCCGCCGATGCCAGGCCTCGTGCTCCACCGGATCGTCGTCCTCGCCCCCGTCCGACTGATCGACCGGATACTCCACGCGCTCCTCGGCGGGGATGCGTCGGCACCACGCGTCGATGCCCGCGGGCAGGTTCGCCGCGGTCGGGGCCGTGCGGGCCCGCTCGCGGGCCGGGTGCCCCTCGTAGGCCGCCATGCACCCGCTCGGGGCGTGGATCACGAGCACGCCCCGCCCCCGCGCGGCCTCGAGCACCTCGTTCATCCGCGGTGCCATCTCCTCCACGCGTCGCACCGCGTTGAGGCAGTGATGCGCGTCCCAGACATCACAGACGATGATCGCCGTCGCGCGCGGATCCCATGCCTCCGTCGTTTCCCGCGGCACCCAGACGCCGTCCTGCTCGACGCGCCCGCGCGTGTGGACGACGAGCGTCGCGTCAGCCGCCCGCGCGGTCTGCGCAGTCGCTGCCAGGGACGCTGCGGCCACGGCCGCGCTCACGAACCGCAGGGCGGCGGTCGCGGCCCGCATCATGCCGCTCCCGGCGACACGCCCGCCGGAAACCTCGCCAGATTTGGTGACTGTCGCCTTTTTTCCCCGAGGAGCCGGCCGAGGCAGGCGGTGGCGAGCCGGGCCTGGCCGAGCGCCGTGTCGGCGTCTTCGGCGTCGTATTCGTCGGTGGGAATGAAGTCGATGTCGCCGTAGAAGCTGAACTCCCGCTCCTTGCGCAGCTCCTTCGAGGCTTCGGCGAGGGCCGTCAGTTCGCCACCGCTCAGCCCCTCGAATCGATCGGCGAACTGGAGCACGAGGTCGCCCACGTCATGGATCTTGGGAGGATCGACGCCCACCCACCGCAGCATTCCCTTGAGCGCCAGTTCGACGACCTCCTGACTCTCGCGAACGACATCCGAAAACGCGGCCCGGGCATGCAGCACCGCGAGCGCCGCGAGGCGGTCTTCGCACTTGCGGTGGTAGCCGGTCGCGAGGTCGTTGGTCGTCATAGTTCGACCACGTCACCGGGGCGAAAGTCGGGCTTGTAGTCCCAGAACGCGCCCCCCTTGAATGGGATGCGGCGTGACCCGAGCGCCTGCATGCGGCCCCGCAGCCCGGCCAGAAATGTCTCCAGCATTCCGTCGCGGTCGAACAAGACTTCGCGCCAGAGCGTCATGTCGAGATAGAGAGGGCTGCCGGCGGCGAGCTCGGCCGGAGTCTTGAACACAGGGGAAAGCTCGATCTCCGGTCCCTGATCCGACCAGAAGCCAGATCGCGCCAATCGGGTGGCGTCGGACACCGGCCGAAACTCGCGCACCCGCTTCATCCGGCTGGGCGGCAGGGGCTCGGCGACCAGGAGCAGATCGAGATCAGACGCCGGCGTGGCCGCACCGCGGGCCCACGAACCGAAGATCGCAAGCGCGATCAATCGATGGCCGTAGGCGGCGATCGCCCCCTCGCGAATCGCTGCGAACAACTCGTCGCGTGCCTGACTCTTCATGACCACGCATTGTAGCACCGCCAAGGCACGGCAGCCCGGTGGCGGAGGCGGATGTGGTGACAGTCACGAATGGCCCAAAGATAGCCATAAGAGCCTCTAACGAAATGATCTAGGACGACACCAGCCGAGTTTCTACAGTCGTGCCTGCACAAGGAGGTGCAGTCATGGCAAAGCCGCTGATCAGTGACGAGTTATGGGAAATCATCGAACCGCTGCTTCCGGTGAAAAAGCGTCGCTTCCGGCACCCTGGCCGCAAGCCAATCGACA
>JBJTBO010000168.1:0-20980 GCA_046091445.1 Planctomycetaceae bacterium
GCACGACACGCGGCGCCGCCTCGAGGACGCGTTCGGCCATCGCGTGCGCCTGGAGATCGAGCCGGGCCGGTATCTCGTCGCCGAGGCCGGCTATCTGGTCGCGGAGGTGCGGGCGGTGAAGCGGCAGGGCGGTCGCAAGTATCTGCTCGTCGATGCCGGCTTCAACACGCTCGCGCGGCCGGTGCTCTACGGCTCGTACCACCCGATGAGCCTCTGTCCCGCGGGAAACGATCCCGTCGCCGCGGAGCCCGAGGACGTGGCGATCGGCGGCCCGCTGTGCGAGTCCGGTGACATCTTCACGCAGGAGGAGGGGGGGTTCGTCGCCACCCGCAGCATGCCGGCCGCTCGGGTCGGCGACCTCGTCGTGATCGAGGTCGCCGGCGCGTTCGGCTTCGTGATGGCGAGCACCTAAAACTCCAAGCCCCTTCCGGCCGAGGTGCTCGTCGAGGACGGCGCCGCCCGCCTCGTGCGGGCCCGTCAGACGGCCGAGGACCTCGTGCGCGGCGAGAGCGTGTGACCGGCCGGAACGGACGCCCGACGCGGCTGGACGCCCGGGGGGCCGTCGCTATCATTTTCTGAGGATTCAACGCCATGGCCAAAGCCGGACCCCGCAAGAAACTCCCCAAGGAGCTTGCGGTCATCAACGCCGACAATTGCACGGGCTGCGAGGCGTGCCTCGAGGTCTGTCCCGTCGATTGCATCGAGAAAATCCAGCAGTACGACCAGTTCCACAACCTGCAGAGCTGGTGCCAGATCGACCTCGAGCGCTGCGTCGGCTGCGAGGTCTGCGTGCACATTCCCGGCAAGAAGTCGAATCCGTACGACCTCAAGGTCTGTCCGTGGGACGCCATCGAGATGGTGCCCACCGAGGAGGTCGCGCAGGTCGTCGCCCAGATCGGCGGGCCGCCTGAGTACATCGAGGAGCATTGGGACCGACTCGTCGGCACGGCCCAGCACCTCGTCGAACTCAAGGTCGCGACCGGCTGACAGCCGCGCGGCCGCATGCTTGACCACGCCGGTACGGCGGCGTAGAACACGGGGTACGGATGTACACATGCCCATCACGGCGCCCCACCCATGTCGGATCATTCGGTATCGGATCACTCGGTGACTCGGCCGACGGCCGGGGATGCGAAGGACGGTTCCTCGCCCCCGACGCCGTCGTCGTCGGGGCATCTGGCCCACGATCTGGCCCACAAACTGGCCCAAGAGCGGATTCTCGCGAGGCTGCGGCTGGCATCTGCTCCGGGGATCGGCGCCCGGCTCTGCCGGATGCTCATCGAGCGCTTTGGATCAGCTGAGGCCGTGCTGGCCGCGGAGCCGGCGCAGCTCGACGCGGTCGCGGGCGGCCGGGGCGTCTCGCGAGGCATCGCCGAGGCCATCGCCGACCCGGCACCTGGTCGGCTGCTCGACCTGTGCGACGCGCGGGGCGTGCGGGTCTTGCTCGAAGGGGACGAGGCCTATCCCGCACTGCTCGGACGGATCGATGATCCGCCCGGCGTCCTGTTCGCACGCGGATCCTTCGAGCCGTGTGATGCGCTCGCGGTGGCGATCGTCGGTTCGCGGCATGCCACGGCGTATGGGCGGACGATGGCATGGCAGCTGGCGGCCGGGCTGGCGCGGGCCGGATACACCGTGGTCAGCGGGCTGGCGCGTGGCATCGATGCGGCGGCCCACCGGGGTGCCCTCGAGGCGGGAGGACGTACGATCGCCGTGCTGGGAGGGGGAGTGCTCAATGTCTACCCGCCTGAGCACGACGACCTCGCCACCGAGGTGGCCGCGTCCGGCGCCGTCGTCGGCGAGCAGCCGCCGCTGATGCCCCCGTTCCGCGGGGCGTTCCCGCAGCGGAATCGCATCGTGTCGGGACTGGCGTTGGGGACGATCGTCGTGCAGGCCGGCGACACGTCGGGAGCCCTCATCACCGCGCGGCTCGCCGGAGAGCAGGGGCGCGAGGTCTTCGCGGTCCCCGGCCAGGTCGACTGCCGGCTGTCCCGGGGGTGCCACCGTCTCATCCGTGATGGCGCGAAACTGGTCGAACATGTCGACGACGTGCTCGAGGAACTCGGGCCGCTCTTCGAGGCGACGACGTCCGCCGATGGCCGGCAGGTCCGGGCACCGGCCGAGCTGCGGCTCGACGACGTGGAACGTGCCGTGCTCGATGCCGTCGATGACGGCGCGGGAGAGGGGGGTGCGGCCGACATCGACGAGGTGGTCGCGGCGAGCGGCCTGGCCACGTCGCAGGTGCTGGCCACGATCGGCGTGCTCGAGATGCGTCGCATCATCAGGCGGCTGCCCGGCAACCGTGTGGCGCGGCCCTGAAGCAGGCATGGGCGACGCGTTTCGCACAGTCGGCTTCTCGCTGCGCTGACGGGACCGTAGACTCCGGAGATGGAAGCCGCGATCCTCCACCGCTCCGAAGCCATTCGGGCCCGCCTGCTGCAGCTGCGGGACTCTCTTTGACTGGGAGACGCGCAAGGCTTCCGCCGCCCGCATCGAGGCGGCGATGAGCGCCGCCGATTTCTGGGGCAACGCCGAACGGGCGCAGGCCACGGTCGCGGAGCTCAAGGGGATCAATGCCGTTCTCAAGCCGCTCGAGGAGGCCCTCGCCGCGGGCCGTGATCTCGAGGCCCTCGAGGAGCTCGCGCGCGAGGACGATTCGCTCGAGGCCGAGCTCGTGGCCGAGACCGATCGACTCGAGCAGCGGGTGGACGCCCTCGAACTGGCTTCGCTCCTGTCGGGGCCACATGACCAGTGCGACGCGCTGGTCTCGATCCACGCCCGCGACGGAGGCACCGACGCCAACGACTGGGCCGAGATGCTCCTGCGGATGTATTCCGCCTGGGCTGCCAGGCATGACTGCGACGTGGAACTGCTCGACCGGCAGGACGACGCCGTCGCCGGCATCCAGTCGGCCACCGTCGCGATCCGGGGGCCGTCCGCCTACGGCTACCTCAAGGGAGAGACGGGCATCCACCGCCTGGTGCGGATCAGCCCGTTCAATGCCGAGGGCAAGCGTCAGACCAGCTTCGCCGCGGTCGACGTCGCGCCGGAAATCGCGGATGACGACACGGAGGTGGAGATTCGTGACGAGGACGTGCGCGAGGACGTCTTCCGCGCGAGCGGGGCCGGAGGTCAGCACGTCAACAAGACGTCGAGCGCCATCCGGCTGACGCACTTTCCCTCGGGCATCGTCGTGCAGTGCCAGAGCGAGCGGAGCCAGCACAAGAACCGGGCGACGGCGATCAAGATGCTGCGTGCCCGCCTCGCCCGCCTCGCCGAGGAGCGGAAGGAGGCCGAGCAGCTCGCCCGCTACAAGCAGCAGCCCAAGACCGGTTTCGGCTCCCAGATTCGCAACTACTTCCTCCACCCCGACCAGCGGGTCAAGGATCAGCGCACCGGGCACTATGTCGGCAGCTTCCAGAGCGTGCTCGACGGGGACCTCGACGGGTTTTTCGACGCGTACCTGCGTTGGAAGGCATCCGGTGCCGCTGCGGCGGGCGATGACGCGTGACGAGCGACCGGCCGCTCCGGCACCGCGGGGCGTGGGGCGCGCGGCGGCCTCGCGGCTGGACTGTTCGGCCGGTCGAGGCTAGGATCGCCCGATCGGTGGTCGCCTCCCTGGCGACGGTCGGTCTGCGGTGCCGGCTCATCGCCGCGCGGATCGTGCCCACCTCGGAATACCCATGGCGGAAAAAGAACAGGCATTGGAGGTCGACGGCGTCGTCACGCAGGCCCTCGCGAACACGCGGTTCCGTGTGCAGATCACCGGAGGGCACGTCGTCAACGCCCATGTCGCCGGCCGGATGCGCAAGAACTTCATCCGCATCGTGCCCGGCGACAAGGTCAAGGTCGAACTGTCGCCGTACGACCTCACGAAGGGTCGCATCACGTTCCGCGAGCGCTGATCCGCTGCCGAATCAGCTCCCGCATTCGTCCGTCGCCAGCAGCGTCGCCAGCGCCGTCGCCAGTTCCCTCCCGAGCTCCGACTCGGGCTTCGCGCTCAGGGTGCCGGCTCGTCGCCGGCCCGGGCGGCATCCCCGGAAGGGGCCTCCGGCAGCGGCCCGGCTGCCTGCTCGGGTGACCCGTGCCGTGAGTGGGCCTCGCGGGACGGCGGGGCCTCGTCGGGCGGCTCGCGTGCCGGCGCCTCGTCGTCGGTCACCCGCGCCTCGAAGAACTGCTTGAGATCGCCGAAGGTTCGCAGCGGCTCTCGCCCCTCCCGCATCGCTTCCGTAATCGGCGCCGCCGGTCGCTTGGGCCGCGCGACGAACGTGCGCTGCTGCGGGCGGGGCGGCCGTTCGTCGCGTCGTGTGCGTCCACGTTCGCCCCGGGATGCGGGACGCGGCGGAGGCGCCGGCGGGGCACGACCGTCGCGTGGTGGTGCGGCGGGTGCGGCGGCAGGCTCGGCGGCCGCGCGGCCACGGGCCGCCGCACGGTCGCGCCTCGCGGCGGCCAGCTGCTGCTGCCGTTCCCGCTCGGCCGGCGCGATCATCGTCAGTGCCACCCGCCGCCGCGCCTTGTCGAGCTCGAGGACCCAGACCCTGACGATCTGGCCGACGCTCACCACGTCATGCGGGTCGCGCACGAAGCGGCTCGACAGCTGACTGATGTGCACGAGTCCGCTGTCATGGAGCCCGATGTCCACGAACGCGCCGAAGTCGACGACGTTGAGGACCGAACCCATCAGCTCCATCCCCACCTCGAGATCCTCGAGCTTGAGCACGCCCTTCTTGAAGAAGGGATGCGGCAGGTCCTCGCGGGGATCGCGGCCGGGGCGCGCGAGCTGCTCGACGATGTCCGCCAGGAGCAGCCGGCCCACGCCGAGTTCCGTCGCCAGCGCGTCGAGATCGATCGGTGGCGGGCGGTCCGCCGCCGCGTCCCCCGGCTGGCGGTCCGCCAGATTCCCGATGCTGCCGCCGAGACGATCGAGCACCCGCTCGGCGATCGCGTAACTCTCGGGGTGGATCCACGTCGCGTCGAGCGGGTTCGAGCCGCCGACGATCTTGAGGAAGCCGACCGACTGGACGTAGGCGGCCTCGCCGAACCCCGGTACCTCGAGGAACTGCGCGCGGGACGTGAAGCGGCCGTGTGCGGTCCGCCACTCGTGGAGGTTGCGCGCCGTGGCCTGATTGAGCCCCGACACGTGTCGCAGCAGGGCCGGGCTGGCGGTGTTGACGTCGACACCGACGTAGTTCACGCAGCTCTCGACGACGGCGTCGAGCGAGGCGAGGAGATGCCGCGCCTTGACGTCGTGCTGGTAGAGGCCGACGCCGATGCTCGCCGGGGCGATCTTCACGAGTTCCGAGAGCGGATCCTGCAGGCGGCGGCCGATCGAGATGGCGCTCCGCACGGCCGGGTCGTGGCTCGGCAGCTCCTCCTTGCCGTAGGGACTCGTGGAGTAGACGCTCGCACCCGCCTCGTTGACGATGACGTAGCCGATGTCGAGTGACCGGAGTTCGCCCGCCATGAGTGCGGCGACGATCGACTCGGTCTCACGGCCGCCCGTGCCGTTGCCGATCGCGATCACCGTGCAGCCGTGCGTGGTGACGAGTTCGACGATGCGTTTCGTGGTCGCGTCGCGCTTCTCCTGCTTGCCGACGACGTGCAGCACGGCGTGCTCGAGCGGGGTGCCGCACTCGTCGATCACCGCCGCCTTGCACCCGCTCTTGAAGCCTGGGTCGAGCGCGAGCACGCGCCGCCCGGTGATCGGCGGCTGCAGCAGGAGATTGCGCAGGTTGCGGGCGAAGACCGTCACCGCGTGCTCCTCGCAGAAGTCGGTCATCTCGCGGCGGATCTCGCGCTCCAGGCTAGGGAGCAAGATCCGCTGGAGCGAGTCCCGCACGCAGCCGCGCAGGAACTCCGCGTGGGGATGCGCGGCGGGCACCACGAGCCCCTCGGCGGCGGCCTGCAGGGCGTCGGCCGGGCCCTCGATGCGGACGCGGAGAAACTTCGCCCGCTCACCCCGGTTGATGGCGAGCACGCGGTGTGGCGGAATCCGTCCGATCTGCTCGCTGAAGTCGAAATAGTCGCGGTAGTGGCGCTCGTCCTTCGACAGCGCCTTGCCTTCCACCTCGACCCGCTGGCTGCGCAGCACGGCCGAACGCTCGAGGATCTCACGCAGCCGTTGGCGGAGGTCGGCTCGTTCGCTGAACTCGTCGGCGATGATGTGGCCGACGCCGAGGAGCACGTCGGCGACGCTCTTCACCTCGGCCGAATCGTCGATGAAATCCGCCGCCCGGCGGTCGAGGTCGATGGCGGCCGGCTCCGCCGCGACGATCTCACGGGCCAGCGGCTCGAGCCGGCGTTGGCGGGCGATCTCGGCGAGCGACAGCTTGCGTGGCTTGAAGGGGAGGTAGAGATCCTCGAGCTGCTTCGGGCTGACGGCCGCCGCGATCGCGTGCTCGATCTCCGGCGTGAGCTTGCCCTGTCCCTGGATCGTCCGCAGCACCGTCTGCTTGCGGTCGGCGAGCTGCCGGGCCCGGGCGACCGCTTCGGCGATCCGGCGGACGTCGTCCTCGTCCAGACCGCCCGTCTGGTCGCGGCGGTAGCGGGTGATGAACGGCACCGTGTTGCCGGCGTCGAGCAGATGGATCGTCGCCTCGACACCGCCCACGGGGAGGCCGAGACGCTGCGCGACCTGTCCGAGGTCGATGACGGCGGTGATCGCTGAGGCTGCCATCCGACTCGCGTCGCAGAACTCCGGATCCGGGGCGGACCGCACGGTCCACCATCGGAGACATCCCGCACTGCGCCTCGTCGATCCGACTCGCCCGGTCCCCGGGCGACCGGACGGGAAACTGGGCAACACAACGCGTCCGTGCCCGACGGGGAATCTAGGGTGCCGGGCGAAGCCCTGTCAAACAGGGGCCGCCGTCGGATCCGCACGCGATCCACGGACGGCGCGCGGCCTTGACGCCGTTGAACGCCCTGCCTATCTCCCGCCGGCTTCGCGTTCGGCGACCGCCGTTGCAGGCGGGCGAATGGACTGGAGCGAGTCGCGTGCACGTGACGATCACGACGACTGTGACAGGACGGCCGGTGATGTCCGGTACGCCCGGACAGGTGTCGCCCTCTCGTCGTCTCATCGGAGTCTCCGCAGCATGACCAGTCATCCCAGCTCGCCCGAACTGCCGGTCGCCGCGTCCGACGCGCTCCTGCCGGCGGTGCCCCTGCTCGCACTCGATCGCCAGAACGCGCCGCTGCGCGACGAGATTCGTGCGGCGCTCCAGCGGGTATGCGACTCCGGGCGTTTCGTCCTCGGCCCCGACGTGGCGGACCTCGAGAAGGAACTCGGCGCCATCCTCGGCGTCCCCCACGTCATCGCCTGTGCCTCGGGCAGCGACGCGCTCCTGCTCGCGCTGATGGCCCTGGAGATCGGACCCGGGGACGAGGTCGTGCTGCCCAGCTACACGTTTTTCGCGACCGCCAGCGCGGTGACGCGGCTCGGGGCCACCCCGATCTTCGCTGACATCGACGCCGCCACCTACCTCGTCGATCCCGCGGACGTGGCTCGGAAGATGAGCCGTCGGACGAAGGCGATCATTCCGGTGCACCTCTTCGGACGCACCGCCGACATGAACGCGCTCGCGGCGATCGCGCGCGGCGCCGGTGTGCCCATCGTCGAGGACGCGGCGCAGTCGATTCTCTCGACGTGGGATGGCCGGTGCTCCGGTGCGCTCGGCGATGTCGGCTGCTTCAGCTTCTATCCGACGAAGAATCTCGGCGGCGCGGGCGACGGCGGCTTTCTCACGACGGCTCGCGACGACCTCGCCGCCGCGCTCCGGCTGCTGCGGGTGCATGGCATGGAGCCGCGGTACTACCACTCCCTCGTCGGCATCAACAGCCGGCTCGACTCCCTGCAGGCGGCGATCATCCGGGTGAAGCTGCCGCACCTCGACGCGTGGACGTCGGCCCGGCAGGTGAATGCGGCCCGCTACGACGCGCTCTTCGCGGAACGCGCCTTCGAGGGGTTCGTGGTTCCGCCCGCCCAGGATGCCCGCAACCGCCATGTCTGGAACCAGTACGTCATCCGCGTGCCGGAGGGCCGGCGGGACGCGCTGCGGGCCCATCTCGGCCGCTGCGGCGTCGGCACCGAGATCTACTATCCCGTGCCGGTGCACCTGCAGGAGTGCTTCCGCGATCTCGGCTGGGGCAGGGGCGACCTTCCGGAGACGGAGCGAGCCGCCGAGGAGACGCTCGCCCTGCCGATTTTTCCCGAGCTCACACCGGCCGAGCAGCGGACGGTCGTGGCGCGGATCGCCGAGTTCTTCGGCGCCGGAGCCCGCGGCGCGACGGCCGCCGTGAAGGAGGCGCCGGCGGACACCGCGTCGAGCGTGCCGGCACCGCGGTTCCTCCGCCGCGTCGTGGGTCGCGCCGACGACGTCCGCTGCTGAGTCGACGCGGCGCCGCGTGCGGGGCGATGGCAGGGCGGGTAGGATTCCCGCGTCGTTCCGCCTCGCCCCTCGGGTGCCGCCGATGTCCACGAAGCCGAAGCGTGCCGCCAAGACCGCCGTCGGATCGCTCCCTCCCGTCGATCAGAAGACCCGCCGCCTGATCGTGAACCTGGCCGACGAGGTGGCCACGGCCGCGGAGAAGCGGCGCGATCCGCACCTCGACATCCCGGCCCGCAGCCTCTCGAACGTGCGCTTCAACAAGGCGCGCAAGATCATCGAGATGGGCGGGCAGCGGAACCGTCGCCAGCTCTTCAACCTCTCCCAGGCGAAGAGCTACATGCAGACGCTGCTCGTGGCGACTGGGTGCAAGCAGCTCATCGAGCAGCAGAAGACCACGAGCATCCGAGGTCTCTACTATCTGCTCAAGCACACGATCGAGGGCACGCGCGAGGAGACCTTCGCCACGCAGGAGGAATGCGACCCGATCATCGAGGATCTCGAGGTCACGCTCGAGAGCCTCCGCGAAGAGCTCCACGTCTACGCGAGCAACCGGGGCGGCATGGTGGGGCCGATCACGCTCGTCGATTCGGGGGACGAGATCGACTGCTCCCGGATGGGGTCCGGCGGCTACTCGATCCCGTCGATCGTGGAGGCCGACGTCATCCGCTTCAAGTCGTGCGACGCGAAGTTCATCCTCCACGTCGAGAAGGACACGGTGTGGCGCCGCTTCAACGAGGACAAGTTCTGGCGGAAGCATTCCTGCCTGCTCACGCACGGCGGTGGCCAGCCGCCGCGCGGCGTGCGGCGGATGCTCTACCGGCTCCATCACGAGCTGAAGCTGCCCGTCTACTGCCTGCTCGACAACGACCCCTGGGGCTACTACATCTACTCGGTGCTCAAGCAGGGGTCGATCAACCTGGCCTACGAGTCGAAGCGCATGGCGATCCCCGAGGCGCGGTTTCTCGGGCTGCGCAGCCGTGACTACGGGCGATGCAAGCTCTCGCAGAGCGTCCAGATCGCGCTGTCCGACACCGACATCAAGCGGGCGAAGCAGATCGCGGCCTACCCGTGGTTCGCCGGCAAGAAGGCCTGGCAGAAGGAGATCGAGACGATGCTCGGCAACGGGTTCAAGCTCGAGGTCGAATCGCTGATCTCGAAGGACATCAGCTACGTCACCGAAACCTACACGCCGGAACGCCTCGCCGACGCGGACTGGCTGGATTAGCCGCCAGGAGCGGTCAACTCGCCCAACCGGCGTGGGGTCGGCCCATACCATCTCGCCGGACGTTCGCTGCGACCATCCTGGGCTCCGCTCTCTCGGACCGGCCTGCGCTCCGCCATCCATGGCTGCGCTGGTCAGGTACGCCGGCTCACCGGTAGGGCCAACCCCGCGCCTTCCGCTACCGATTGAGGAGGGTCTGGGCAGTCACGAGCCGGCTTGGACGAGTTGACGACACCGACCCAATGGGGCGCGTCGCAGCCCTCCCGTTCACGCCTCTTCGCGAAGCAGCGGTGGGGGCTCATCGAGCTCCTCGAGCTCCGGGGGCAGCGAGAGCTGCCGCATCGTCTCGTCCGTGCGCCGCATCCCTTCGGCCACCTCGTCCACCCGGCGGGCCAGGTCGCCGACGTCGCGCTTGGCCACGGCGCCTTCCGCGAGGGCCGCGATCTTGGCCTCGAGCCGCTCGATCTCGGCGGCGACGACGTCGAGGTTGGTGCGTGCCTCGTCGATGTTCGCGAGTCGTTCGCGGCTCGTGCGCAGGTGATCCTCGACGGTCTCCCGGAGGCGATCGGAGCCCGTGCCGTCCGCGGGCAGGGAGGCGAGGCGCTGCTCGAGCTCCCTGATCCGCGTGCGGATCGCGTCGTGGTCCGTGTGATCGAGGAATGCCGACAGCTGCGAGGCGTTCCAGACCATGCGGAGATAGCCCCAGAGGAGCCGATCGAGTGACTCGAGCGTGCCACCATCGGCGCGTTCGTCATGCCCCCCGAGGCTTCCCGCGAGCGAGACGAGACGCTCGCAGTGGTCCCGCAGCCGATCGAACCGGGCGAGGAGCGGCGGCGGCAGCTGCTTGCGGATGCGGGCGTACGCCTCGCGGGTCCCCGCCGCGTCGGCGGCCCGTCGCGCCTTCGCGTCCCGGGCGTCGATCGCCGCGCGGAAGCGGCCGTTGGTCACCATGCTGGCGAGGTAGTAGAGCTCACCGGCCGCCACGAGCGGCAGCACGACGCCCGTGACCGGCGCGCCGGCGATGAGGGCCGCGGCCACGCCGCCACCGAAGAGGAGCAGGTTCCACCTCGTGGTGAACGCGGCCTTCAGGTAGCTGCCGACACGCTGGAACATGGTGCGAAATCGATGGGAGCGCCGTGCGAGTCACGCCCGCGTGACGGATGGCGAACGGCGCGATTGTCCGGGCAGGGGCTTGGCGGCCGCCTCGATCTCTTCGATGCGGGCGTGGATGCGGCCCACCTGTTCATTGAACCACGGCTCCGACTGGGCCTCGCGCGCCGGCGCCGACGCATGCGGGAGGTGGATCTCCTGCGCGATCCGGCCGGGCGTGGTCGCCATGAGGTAGACCCGGTCGCCGAGGTACACCGCCTCCTCGACCGAATGCGTGACGAAGAGGACGGTCGACTCCACCTCGCGCCACAACCGCACGAGCAGGTCCTGCATGTCGAGCCGCGTGGCGGGGTCGAGGGCGCCGAACGGCTCGTCCATCAGGATCACGCGGGGTTGCAGGATGAGGGTCCGGGCGATCGCGACGCGTTGACGCATGCCGCCGGAGAGCTCGTGAGGATACTTCCGGGCGTCCCGCACGGCGTCGAGGCCGACGCGCGCGATCCACTCCCGGCCGGCGGCCTCCCGCTCGCGTCGGGGGACGCCGCGGCATTCCAGGCCGAACACCACGTTGTCGAGCACGGTGCGGTTGTCGAAGCTCGTGTAGTCCTGGAACACCATCCCGCGGTCGGCGCCGGGCCCGACGATCTCCCGGCCGAGGACGGCGACGGTGCCGCTCGTGGGCGGATGCTGCGGCTCGAGTCCCGCCACGAGCCGCAGGACGGTGCTCTTGCCGCACCCGCTCGGCCCGAGGAAGGACGAGATCTCGCCGCGATCGACCAGGTCGGGGATCGTGAAGGTGATGCCCTCGATCGCCACGTACTCCCGCGGCGTGCCCGCTCCGTAGACCTTCGTCACGTCCTGAAACGTGACGGCGGGCGGCCGGGTGTCCTCGGGAACCGGTGCGCTCATGCCGCGTCCCCGGCAGCATCGGTGCCCGCGGAGAGTCGACGCAGCGACCGGGGCAGGAAGCCCCGCCCCCCGTAGCGGTACGGAAAGAGGTCGCACTGCAGCCACCACAGGAGGCGATCGATCCCGTAGGCCACCAGCGCGATGAGCACGAGCACGATGAGGATCGGTTCGCGTCTCCCCAGCCGCTGCGAGACATTGATGATGGCGCCGACGCCCGACTTGGCGTTGACGAGTTCCGCGAGCATCACGTACCCGAAGGCGAGTCCGAAGAGCAGTCGCAGCGAGTTGAAGATGGCGGGAGCGGCCAGCGGGCCCAGCACCTTCATGATGATCTGGCGACGGTTGGCACCGAGCGTCAGCGCGGTGTCCACGAACCGCTGCGGGACCTCGAGCACGGCGGCGGTGGCGTCGCTGATCACGAAGGCGGCACTCGCCACGAAGAGAAACATCACCTTGCCCCATTCGTTGATCCCGAACATGAGGAAGAAGAGCGGAATCAGCGCGGCCATCGGGATATTGCGTCCGAAGATGGTGACGGGGGCGAGCGCGGCGCGCACCGCGGGAAAGCAGGCGGCCAGGACGCCCAGCGGCACGCCGACGACCGCGGCGAGCCCGAAGCCGAGGCAGACCCGTCGGAGGGTGACGAGCATGTCGGCCACCAGGCCCTTCTCGAAGAGGCCGGGCAGCGCCGCGAGCGTCTCGCCCGGGCTGGGCAGCACGAGCGGACTGACCAGCCGATCCTCGCCGCCGGCCCCGGCCGTGACAATGAACCACAGGGCCACGATCGCAGCCACGGTCGTGCAGCCCCAGAGGGCGGACTCGATCGCCGGGACGTCACCCCGCAGCGCGGTCGGCCGCCGTGTGGCCCGATCGGTGCCCACGGCCCGTCACTCCTTTTCCGCGGAGTAGACCTTGATCTCGACGCGGCGGTTGAGCGCGTGGTTGTCCGGCTGGTCCGGGTCGGCCGGCCGGTCCCAGCCGAGCCCGTCGGCGGCGAACCGGTTGGGATCGAACGAGAATCGGTCCACGAGCGCCTCCTGCACCGCGCCGGCCCGCTGTCGGGAGAGGTCCTTCACCATGCTCGCGGGCACCTGCCCCTTCATCGAGCCGTCCGTGTGCCCCTCGACGACGATGCGTGAATTGCCGAACTGCTGCGCGAGCGCACCGACCTCGTCGAGCACGAGATCGACGGCGGGATCGTACGGCTCCTCGACCTCCTTGCCGTCGACGCGTCGCACGATCTTTTTCCTCAGGTCCGCGCTGTTCGGGAAAAAGTGGATGACGACGGTGTTGGTGAGGATCTCCTCGTTCTCGGCGCGGATCTGCGAGAGCGACTTGGGCGCGAGGGCGCGGGCGTACTCGTCCCGCGTCTCGGCATAGCGGGGCTCCTTGCCGAGTTTCTGGATCACCGAGAAGTCCATCACCTGATCGAACGGCACCGGCGGATTCGAGATCGCCCCCACACGCCGGTAGAGGTAGTAGGCCTGCTTCCAGATCCGCTCGAAGTTGGCCGGATTGTTGCGATTGACGAAGAACTGGTAGTTCTCGGCCCAGTTCGTCGAGTGGGCGTCGCCGAGCATGGCGAGCGTATCGGTGGCGGGGATGTTGTAGCCCGCCGCCATGAGCTCCGCGACCTTCGCACGGGCCGTCTCCGTCTTGAGCGCCTCCATCGCGTCGAAGATGCCGCGGACGATCGCCTCGACCTTGTCGGGATGATCCTTGGCAAAGTCGGCCCGGGCGAACCAGACGTCGGCGATGAGCCGGTTGGCGGTCTGGGTCGTTACGAGCATGCGATTGCCCTTCGCCTTCTCCAGGTTGTAGATGTCGGGGGCCCACGACACGCACCCGGCGAGTTCCTTGTTGGCATTGAACGCCGCCGCAGCCTGGACTGCGGCTTCCGTGTAGACCATGGCGACCTCGCCGGGCTGCACCCCGCCCGCGACGAGCATGTTGAGGGCGAAGAACTGGCTCGGCGAGTTCTGGGCGAGCACGAGCTTCTTCCCGACCAGATCCCGCACCGTCTTGATCGAGTCGCGGACGACGATGCCGTCGCCGCCGTTGGAGAAGTCCACCTGCTGGTAGATGCGCGGCATGACCCGCGAATCCTTCGGCTTGCCCGTGGCATCCACGAGCCCCTCGAGGAAGAGCGGCACCATGTCGAGGGTGGCCCAGCCGATGTGCACCTCGCCGGCCGCGTAGGCGTCCCGCATCGTCACCGGATTGTCGATGAGCACCAGCTCCAGCTTGAACGGCCTGCCGTCGGGGGTCTGCCAGACCTTGCCTGCCTTGAAGCCTTCGTTGGCGTAGATGATCGGGCTCCAGCCCGCCCACACATTGAGCGCGAATCGCACCGTGTCGTCCTCGAGCGGCTTGTAGGCGCTCGTGCCTTTCACGGGAGGCAGCTTCTCGGCGGGCGTGAAGGTGTATTCCGTGACGGTCGTGGGGGCCGAGGTGTCGGCCGCCTCCGAGGCCATTCCCTCCGCACCACCTCCGCTCCCGGACGCACCACCTGGTGCTCCGCCGGCGACGGGTTCCTGCCGCGCGACGTCCGCCGCGCCCCGCGGACCGAACATGCCGGCCCGCCAGGCGGCGAGCCCGACGAGGCCGAGGATCACGGCCCACACGGCCAGCCAGAACGGAGCTTTGGGTTGCCCTGCCATCTTTCAATCCTCCCTGTCACGCCGTCGAACGACCAACGATGCCGCGATCCCCGCCCCCGCCGTGCTCAGCCGCGGAAGGCCGCCTTCGGGCGCGCCTTGCCCGCTATGTGGAGCGCCTGCATGAGATCGTAGGCGGTCACCTCGCAGAGCAGTCGCGTCACCTTCTCGTGCGCCTCAGGCGAGAGCAGCGGCTCCACCTCGCGCATGAGCGACACGAGCCGTTCCTCCTGCTCCTCGAGTTCACGCGTCGTCACGCGGCCGTCGGCCACGGCGTCGCAGAACGAATCGAGCTTGCGGGCGTATTCCGACAGCATCGGGGTGTCGGTCGACTCGTCGAACCACGGGGTCTTTCCCGCGGCGGTCTGGTTCTTGGCCATCATGCGTCTCCTGGTTGCCTGGTTCTTCCGCTCACGATCCGGGCGTGCCGCATCCGCACTGCACGTGTACCCCCCGCCGCCGGGTGCGTCCTGTTCCTCCGGCATTGCCGCCCGTGGCGGCGTCCCCGCCGCTCATGAACTGATCACCTCGCGGATCGCCGCCAGCCGCTCCTGGAGTCGCGCGCGACCACCGGGCTTCCCGACGACCTCCCGCCAGTGTTCGGGGAGGAATCGTCGCTCGGTGCATTCGAGCACGGCGGCGATTTCCTGCATCTCCTTTTCCAGTCCCTGGGCCGACGGCATGAAGTCGTCGAGGGCTCCGCGGAGATCGTCCGCGCCGATTTCCCCGGGTGCCGGCACCCCCGCTTCGGTGGCCCGCTCGAGCGACCTGCGGCGGGCCGCGAGCACCACGCTCTCGATGTCGGCGCCGGAGAGGCCCAGTTCGAGATCGACGGGACCGGGCAGGCCGGCGGCCAGCCGCACCCGGCTCTTCCGGGCCATCGCGGCGAACATGGCGTCGATCTCGCCCTGATCGTGCGGATAGAAGAGCGGGATATGAACCTCGGCGCGGCCCTGTCGCTTGAGGTCGATCGGCAGCAGGTCGGGTCGGCTCGTGAGGAGCATCCAGACGATCTTGCCGCGGTAGCGGGTGTCCCCCATCTGCCGCGCGATCATCGAGAACACGCGGGCCGACGTGCCGGAGTCGCCGCCCTGCTCACGGTTGCCGAGCGCCGCGTCCGCCTCGTCGATGATCACCACGACCGGGCCTAGCCCGCGCAGCACGTCGAGGGCGTGCTCGAGATTGCCCTCGGTCTCGCCGACGTACTTGCTGCGGAAGTTCTTCAGGACCGCGCAGGGGATGCCCACGCTGCCCGCATAACACTCGGCGATGAAGCTCTTGCCCGTGCCGACCGGGCCACAGATCAGATAACCCATCGGAGCCGACTCGAGCTGGCCGCGTCGGATCGCGCCGGCGTCCGATTCCAGCCGCTTCTTCGCCTCGACGTGGCCCGCCACGGCGTCGAGGGTGAGGCGGGGCTGGAGAAACTCCACGAGCCCGCGACACGACCGCTCGATCAGATCCTTCTTGCGGGCGGCGAACTCGGGTCCGTCCGGCGCCGACCCGTCGCGGGCCGCGAGCGCGATCACGGCACGGATGCTCTCGAGCGACAGGCCGCCGGAGAGCGACGCCATCCGGCGGATCGCGTCGCCATGCTCGGGCCTCATCCCGGCCGCGGCGGCCGCCGCGAGGGCGTAGCGTTCGCGCTCCTCACGGTCGGGCAGCGGCACGTCGATCGCGGTCACGGCCGGGTTCGACGCCAGCCGCGGGTGCACCTCGGCCAGCGTGTCGGCCACGAGCACGATCGCGACGTTGACCCGTCGCAGAAGCGGATTCGTCGCCCACGAGAGCACCCGGACGAGTCGGCCTGCACCGGCACGACCTCCCCCCTCGGCATCCGGCACGAGGTACTGCGCGTAATCGAGGACGATGGCGATCCGCTTGCGCTGCTCGGGCGGGTCGATCAAATTGCGCTCGAGGATCGCGTCGATCGCGCCGATCGCGGCCTCCGGCTCGCGGGGCCAGCCCGAGGCATTGCCCAGCCGCTCGGAGAGCCATTGGGCCATCGTGCGGAGTCGTGCGGGATCGTTGCCGGCCAGGGGCCGCAGTCCGCGCCCCACGTCATAGCCCAGCACCACGTCCCACCGCCCGAAGATTTCGCGGGCGAGAAACTCCGGCAGTGAGCCCCACGAGGCGGCATCGGGCGTCGCGCCGGACGGGGCGATCGGCACGGCGTCACGCACGTTGCCGTGGAGCAGGAAGACGCAGCTGGTGCCGGAGAGGTACGCATCGCCGAGCCGTTCGGCCCAGTCGGGACACCACGCGGGCAGGGCGGCGGACGTGCCCGGTGCGACGGTCGCCGCGCCGAGGGTGGGCCGATCGACGGCGACGGCACCCTCGACGGTGCGAGAGCCGTTCTCGGGCGGGGCTGGAGTCACGGGCGTCGGTGTCACGATGAATCCGCCGCTGGACGGCGTCGTCAGAAGTGCGATCGTGGGCGCAACCCGCGGAGCCAGTCGCGCGGGTGCCGAATCAGCCCGCCGTCTGGCTCACCCGGCCGGTGCCGAGCTCCTTGTCGTCCGCGGTCACTCCGCTGGTCTCGGGCGAGACCATGCCGAGCTCGATCTCGAACTCGCGGAGCGCCTCGTTCGCCATCGCCTGCTCGACGGCCTCCTCGCGACGGATGTCCTCGAGACCCTCGCCGGAGAGGTCGGCGGCCACGCGCACCTCGGCACGGTTCAGACCGATCTTGTCCTGGATGACGTCCTCGATCTGTCCGAAATCGGTCGTGATGTCGAAGTTGAAACTCGTCGCCAGCTTGGCGAGCTCGGCCTCCGCGCGCGACAGCTTGAGGTCGGCGTCGTACTTCTGGATCTTGTGCTTGAGGTCGGCGAGCTTCTTCGTGGCGTGCTTCACCTTCGTCACGTTGTTCTCGTAGGCCGTCTCGTGCAGCTTCAGCTGGGTCTCGTTCTCGGCGAGCTCCTTCCGCGCCTTCTGGAGTTCGAGGGCGAACTTCGACGCCGTATCGCGCTCCCCGGCCTTGAGGTAGGCCTTGACCCGTGCCTCGAGCGAGGCGACGTGCTGCCGATCGCCGTTGACCTGCCGGGTGACGCGTTCGACGAGCGCCCGATACTGCTCGAGGCCCTCGCGTCCCTCCTTCATCTGATCGACCGCCTTGTCGTACTCGTACTGCAACTGGGCGATCGGGTCGGCCGTCCAGAAGAAGTTGGCGACCTTGGTCATCTGGGCCGCGAGGGCCCGCCACAGCTTGCCGAGGATCATGGCCGAAATCTCCGCGCGAGGAGCCTGGGAAAATGCCTACCGTGAGGCTTCGGTCTTACCGGTGGCCGGAGGGGGAGTCAAACCGCCGGCGGAACCGCGCCAGGCGTCAGGGTCGCCGCAGCGCCGTGGCGGTCGTCCGCGGAGCGTCCGGCCGGTCACGGGCCTCGTGAGCGCGCGCGGTCGGCGTGGTATCATCCGCTTCTGAAGGCCGGACGGTCGCGGTCGATGCCGTGGCCGAGTTCCCCGGTCCATGCCGGTTCGGCTCGCGAGGACGTGCACGCCAGTGCACGCCGGATTTCGAACGTACTCGGTCTCGGGCCTGTGCGTCCGCGGGACGCTCCGTCTCAGGGCCTTTTTTGGGGAGGGTGTCACATGCCTCGGGCGACGCGTCGTGGATTTCTCGGCAGTGCATCGGCGGCCGGTGTCGGGTACTTCGTGGCCGCCGGCAGTCGGCCGGCCTGGAGCAACTCCGCCAACGAGCGCCCGCAGGTGGCCTGCATCGGCGTGGGCAGGAAGGGGGGCAGCGACTCGAGCAATGCCGCGCTCTTCGGCGACGTGGTCGCGATCTGCGACGTCGACCGCGGCACGCTGGAGAAGAAGGGGAGCGCGGAAGGGTTCACGTCCGCGGCCCGGTACACCGACTACCGCGAACTCTTCGCCGCGCACGCGAAGAACATCGACATCTGCACGATCAGCACCCCGGACCACATGCACGCGCCGGCCACGCTCGAGGCGATGCGGGCGGGCATCTCGTGCTACACGCAGAAGCCGCTGACGCGCACCATCTACGAGGCCCGGCTCCTCGCGAAGGTGGCCCAGGAGACCGGCGTCTGCACCCAGATGGGCAACCAGGGCACGGCCCTCCCCACGTCCCGTGAGGCGATCGCCCAGCTGCAATCGGGCGTGCTCGGCACGCTGCGGGAGGTCTATGCCTGGTCGAATCGCCCCGTGTGGGCCCAGGGGCCCGACCGCCGCATGAACCTGAGGATGTATCAGGCGCAGGCGATGGCGCAGGTCTCCGAGGAGGAGGACGCCAAGGTGGGTGCCGACGAGATCGCCAAGACGGTCGCCGATCTCGTCAAGAAGAAGAAGGACGAGATCGCGCAGGCGCTCGAGCGGCTCGACTGGAAGAGCTGGATCGGCGTCGCGCCGTTCCGCGAGTTCTGGCCGGGCCTCTACCACTCGTTCCAGCACCGCGGCTGGTGGGACTTCGGCACCGGCGCGCTCGGGGACCTGGCCTGCCACCAGCTCACCGTGCCCTTCGCGGCGTGCGGACTGCAGGATCCGGTCTCGGTCGTCGCCCGCACGACGGGCCATGACTTCGACAGTTACCCCGCGAGCTCGGTCATCAAGTTCGAGTTTCCCGCGACGAGCACGCGGCCCGCGATCCCGTTCTGGTGGTACGACCGCAAGGGAAACAAACCGCCGGCCGAGGTCTTCGCGAAGTGGGGCATCGACAAGGTATCCGACAGCGGCGTGCTGGTGGTCGGGGAGAAGGGCGCCTTCTACAGCTCCGACGACTACTGCGGGAAGTACGAGCTGAAGGGGGTCGAGAAGGTCAACGTCGACTTCGAGCCGGCCGAGGATCAGGGGAAGGGCAACGACGTCAACAACATGTTCGAGCTGTTCCGGGCGAAGCAGGCCGGCGACCCGCGGATCACCAAGTCGAACTTCATCGATCGGGCGGGTCCGCTCACGGAGATGATCCTCCTGGGCAACCTCGCGGTCTGGGCGGCTGCCCAGGGTGGACCGGAGGGTCAGCTCGGCGAGTGGGGCGAGACGATCGCGTGGGACGCGAAGAAGCTCGAGGTCACGAATCTGGCCGACCTCAAGACGCCGCGGGTGGCCGACCTCATCAAGCCCACCTACCAGGAAGGCTATCGGCTTGACTGACGCGGGGGATCGACACGTCGTGCCCCGGCGCATCGCGACCGTCGTCGCGGCGCTGCTGGCGATGCCTCTGGCCGGTGCCATGCCGTCCGAGGGACGGGCGACGGCCTCGACGCCGGATGCCGCCGTCGCGGCCAGGCTCGCGGACTTCGGCGGGGCCGCCCGGCACGTCGTCGATGCCGCGGGGCACCTCACCGAGGTGTCGATCGCCGACGGCTCGCTCCTGACCGACGACGACGTGGCGCGGATGGCCTCCCTCGAGCACCTGCGCGTGCTGCAGATCCTCGACTGTCGGATGCTCGACGACGCGGCGGCGAAGGCCCTCACGGCCCGCGGCACGCTCGAGGTGCTCGCGATCACCAATGCCGGCCTCACGGATGACGGCGTGAAGGCGGTGGTGGCCCAGTGTCCGCGGCTCGTCGAGCTCGACCTGTCGTCGAATACGAACCTCACCGGGGCGTCGCTCCGGGCGATCGCCGACCTCGGGCACCTCGAACGCCTCACGCTGGTGCAGACCCGCCTCAACGACCTCGCCACACGGCGGCTCGCGCGGCTGGAGGGGCTGCGGGCCCTCGATCTCCGGGGCAACATGGAGGCGGGCGACCTGACGCTCGAGGTGGCGGGCGGCCTGCCGAAGCTGGCGGCCTTCAAGCACCGCAGCACCGTCGTCACCGATGCCGGCGTGGCGGGGCTCGCCGCGAGCACCACGCTGAGGTCGCTCCTCCTGCAGGACTTCGCGATCACCGACGCGTCAGGCGCGCATCTCGCACGACTTGCCGGGCTCGAGTCGCTCGAGATCTTCCGGTGCCAGGGCTTCGGGACCGACGGGGTGCTCGCTTTGGCCGGCCTGCCGCTGACGCGTCTGACCCTCCGGGATCTTCCCGACGTGCGCGATCTGGCGCTCGAGGTGCTCCGTGACCTGCCCAAGCTCCAGCGGCTTTATCTCCACGAACTGCCGTCGGTGGGTGACGACGGTCTCGCGCGGCTCGCGTCGGCAACGTCGTTGCGCGTGCTCGACATCTGGAGCGTGCCGGCGATGACCGACGCGACGGTCGAGGCGATCGCCACGCTCCCGGCGCTGGAAGAACTGTCGATCCGTGAAACCGGTGTCAGTGAGGCGGCTCTCGCGAAAATCCTCGCGATGCCGAAGCTCACGTCGCTCACCTTCAAGGACAACGGCACGCTCTCTCGGGAGACGGTGGCGGCCCTGGCGGCGAAGCGGTGGAAAAAACTCGACCTCGGTGCCGATACGCCCCCGGCCTCGCGCTAGCAGACTGTGGAACACGTCTGCCCGAGCAGGATGCGGCGTGCCTGGATCAGCGACACCAGGCCATGGATGGCTCGTGCCGCGTGAAGGGGTGGCTGACGGGATTCGAACCCGCTACCCCCGGTACCACAAACCTGCGTCTACCAGAGGAACCGGCCCGGCATTTTGTAGAAAAGCAACAGGATACCCACAAATACGAGCGATTTTCGTCCCGGGCAGTTTCTCTCCTTCCGCCAGCTTCATGGTCAGGAGGGCGGAAAAAAGTACCGATTTGAGGAATCCTCAAACCTGTTTTTCGGGCTTTTCCCCACCC
>JBJTBO010000169.1:0-9423 GCA_046091445.1 Planctomycetaceae bacterium
CTTGGGCACGCAGCGGATCACCGTGTAGGGCACCTTCTTCGGCACCATCCGGCAGACCTCGACCGTCTTCGTGGTGTGCACCGGGCGGGTCGTGCAGACCGGCACCTGCTTCACGCACTTCTCCTCGACCATGCGGCAGACCTTGGTGCACTCCTCGCGGCACCGCTCCTCGCGGACGATCCTGCAGACCCGCTGCGTGCAGGTCTTCACGCGCTGCTCGGGCACGAGGCGGCAGACCTGGTAGGTCCTCACGCACTGCTCGGGCACCATGCGGCAGACCTTGTAGGTGCAGTGACGCACGCGGACCTCGGGCACCATGCGGCAGACCTGGTAACTGCAGGTCTTGATCCGCTGCTCGGCGACCATGCGGCAGACCTGGTAGGTGCAGACCCGCTGCTCGGGGACCATGCGGCAGACCTGGTAGCTGCAGGTGCGGATCCGCTGCTCGGGGACCATGCGGCAGACCTGGTAGGTGCGGACCCGCTGCTCGGGCACCATGCGGCAGACCTGGTAGGTACAGGTGCGGACGCACTGCTCGGGGACCATGCGGCAGACCTTGTAGCACCGCACCCGCTGCTCGGGGACCATGCGGCAGACCGTGTAGGTGCAGGTCTTCACCCGCTGCTCCGACACCATGCGGCAGACCTTGTAGCACTGCTTCGCCACGATCGTCTCCCGCTCGTGGCGGACGCACTCGAGCTGCTTCTCGCAGACGGTCGGCACCCACCGCTTCTTGCACACGGTGCGCGGCGGGCACTGCTCCTCGACCTTCACGAGCTTGCCGGGCACGTAGCACTTCTTGCCGGTGCACGGATCGCACACCCAGCAGCCGGGCTCACGGACGCACCGCGTGATCACCGGGCCGGGCACCTCGCAGGTCTCCGTTTCCCAGTGTCCGCCGTGGACCTGGATCGTCTTGGTGAACCTGACGGGACGGCAGACCTCGCGGCAGACGTCGCGCTCGCGGGTCTCCCACACCGGCTTGCACACGGTGTAGGGAACCTCCTTGGTGCACACCTCACGGACCGGCTTGCAGACCGTGTAGGTCTCCTGCCGCTCCTCGTAGACGGGCTTGCAGACGGTGTAGGGGATCTCCCTGGTCATCGTCTCGTAGACCGGCTTGCAGACGGTGTAGGTCTGCTCGCGGGTCTCGTAGACGGGCCGACACACGGTGTAGGGGATCTCCTTGGTCATCGTCTCGTAGACGGGCTTGCAGACGGTGTAGGTCTGCTCGCGGGTCTCGTAGACCGGCTTGCAGACCGTGTAGGGCACCTCCCGGGTCATCGTCTCGTAGACGGGCTTGCAGACGGTGTACGTGCGCTGCTGCGTCTCGTAGACGGGCTTGCAGACCGTGTAGGGCACCTCCTTCGTGACCGTCTCGTAGACGGGCTTGCAGACGGTGTAGGTCTGCTCGCGGGTCTCGTAGACGGGCTTGCAGACGGTGTAGGGCACCTCCTTGGTCATCGTCTCGTAGACGGGCCTGCACACCGTGTACGTGCGCTGCCGCGTCTCGTAGACGGGCTTGCACACGGTGTAGGGCACCTCCTTCGTGACCGTCTCGTAGACCGGCTTGCAGACGGTGTAGGGGATCTCCTTGGTCATCGTCTCGTAGACGGGCTTGCAGACCGTGTAGGCCTGCTCGCGGGTCTCGTAGACGGGCTTCATCACCGTGTACGGGATCTCCTTCGTCAGCGTCTCCCACACCGGAGTGCAGACGGTGTAGGGCACCTGCCGCGTGTGCGTCTCCCAGACCGGCTTGCGCACGGTGTATTCCACCTCCTTCAACGACTGCTCCGTCTCGTAGCGGATGCAGTCGATCTCCCGCTGCTCGATGACGCGCTCGCAGACGGTCTTGAAGCAGGTGATCTCCTGCCGCTCGTAGACGACGTCCTTCACGAGACGCGTGCCGGGCGACGGCTCGACGGCCGCGTCGGCACGCAGGGCAGGCGCCGCGAGTCCAGCGAGCGCCACGAGGTGACAGAGCCACGAGGTTTTCATCACGGTCGCCTCCGCCGAGGCGTCCTCCTGATCGGGAAACGGGAACGGGTATGAAGGCGGCCCGGCACGCGGGCAGGGAGCAGGCGCACCGCGCTGCTCCACACAGCAACCATCGGCCATAAACTCGCCGCAGGTCGACCAGTTCCCGCCACCGTCCCGCTTTTTCCAGACTGCCAGCGGCCCTACAACCGTTTCCGTCGGCATGGCGGGCGGTGGTTTGTTGGTGTTCGACGAGCGTCCCGGTACATTTCTGGCTTCCCTCCCCAGGGGCATTGCCCACCGGCAGGCGTTTCGATGGCGGAACCCCGAACGCAGCCCGCCCAGCCGTCCGAGCCGCTCTCCGACGCACCTGTTCCCAAGGTCGTCGTCAGTCGGCTGAGCCTCTACCTGCGCGAACTGCAGCGGCTCGAGGCGGCGGGCCAGCAGACGATCTCGTCGGGGCAGCTCGGCACGCTCCTGGGCTTCAGCGATGCCCAGGTGCGCAAGGACCTCGGCTTCTTCGGCCAGTTCGGCTATCCCGGCGTCGGGTACCGCTGCGACGAGCTGATTCGCGCCATGCGCGACATCCTCGGGACGAACCATCCCTGGAGCGTGGCGATGGTCGGCGTCGGCAATCTCGGGCAGGCGCTGCTCGGCTACCGCGGCTTCGGCCGCCAGAACTTCGCGATTGCGGCCGCCTTCGACGCCGATCCCACGAAGGTGGGCCAGGTCATCCAGGGCATCCGCATCCAGCCGCTCGACGAACTCGCCGAGACCGTCCGCACGCTCGGCATCCGTCTCGGCATGATCGTCGTGCCCGTCGGTGCCGCACAGGAGGCTGCCGATCGGCTCGTGGCGGCGGGCGTCGAGGGGATCGTCAACTTCGCCCCGGTGACGCTGGTGCTGCCGCAGCACGTGCAGAACATCGGCGTGGACCTCGCGATCGAGCTGGAACAGCTGTCCTTCGCGGTCACCACCAAGCTCGCCCGGGCCGGCGGTACGGATGCCGACGAGGGGGGTGGGCGTGGTGCCGGCAACGGCCATGCGGGTGCCGTCTGATGCGGCGGCCCGCAGGCCCGACCACCCCTCGGCGTCGGATACCATGCCCGACTCGCCCCGCCGACACGTCCCGGTGGGTGCACGACCCGCCATCCCTTCGAGGAACCCACCGCATGCACGCATCCGCATCTCCCCACGCGCGACTGACCGCCCTCGGGCTCGTCCTGCCGCCGGCGCCGAAGCCTGCCGGTGTCTACAAGCCGTGCCTCGTCGTCGGGCAGCACGTCTACGTCTCCGGTCACGGGCCGCTCCGCAATGACGGCACGATGATCAGCGGCCGTGTCGGGGCCGATCTCGACACGGCGGCAGGGAAGGCGGCCGCCCGCCAGGTGGGCCTCGCCATCCTCGCCACGCTCGTCGCCGGGCTCGGGAGCCTCGACCGTGTCGCCCGCGTGGTGAAGGTCCTCGGGCTGGTCAATGCAACGCCCGAGTTCGCCGAACAGCCGCTCGTCATCAACGGGTGCAGCGAGCTCTTCGTGGAGATCTGGGGTCCCGATCACGGCGTGGGCGTGCGAAGCGCGGTCGGAGCCGGATCGCTCCCCGGCAACATCGCGGTCGAGATCGAGGCGCTGTTCGAACTGGCCTGACGGGGGCCTTTTGCGCGGAATCACGCCCCCGTGGGCCGCACCTGACGTGCCTGGAGCACCGGCTCGGGGGCGGCGCACGTCTCGTCGCTGTGGCCGCGGTGGCCACGCGCTCGCCGACCCCTTCGGCTTCCCGTCTGGATTACCGCCGCATCGCTTCAGAAAAAGGGACTCTGCCCGAGCGAATACCGGTCCGGCTGGATCTGCCGGTCGGGGGGAGATTTCCGGAGGATGTGGCCGGCCGTTCCGAAGAAGTATGATTGGTGGGTTCGAAATCGGGCTGCTCCCGCGGCCCGACTCGGAGGCGGGTCGATGACGACACTTCCCGAGATGCGTCTGCGTCCGGCGGCCGAAGGGGCCTGTGGCCCTGGATGGACGCCTCGATTCGGGGCCGCCGCCCTGCTCGCGGCCGGAATCACGGTGTTCTCGTTGCCTGTGGTGCGGGCCGAGGTGCCGACGTTCGAGCGTCACGTGATGCCGATGCTCACCGCCCGGGGCTGCAACGCCGGCGGGTGTCACGGCAAGTCCGGGGGGCAGAACGGATTTGCCCTCTCGCTGCTCGGGTTCGATCCCGAGGGGGACTATCGGTCGCTCGTGATGCAGAGCCGCGGACGTCGCGTGAACCCGTCGGCGCCCGACGAAAGCCTGCTCCTGCGCAAGGGGACAGGCGTGGTGCCTCACGGCGGCGGCCGCCGGCTCGAGCCCGACGGCGACGACGTCGTCACGCTGCGGGCATGGATCGCCGCGGGAGCACCGCGGGAGCCACCGGGTGCCCCGAAGCTTTCCCACATCACGATCGCCCCCGAGCCGCGTTCCCTCGCGCCCGGTGAATCGCTCCCGCTCGTGGTCACGGCCCACGACACGGACGGCACGACCCGCGACGTGACGGCGGTGACCGCATTCGCGTCAAACGAGCCGGTGATCGTGCGGGTCGAATCCGACGGGAAGCTGACCGCGGGCATCCTGCCGGGCGAGGCGAGCATCATGGCCCGCTTCATGGGACGGATCGCGACCTGGAACACGATCGTGCCGCGGCCGGGCGTCATCGACGCGGCCGCCTGGGACGCGCTGCCGGTGAAGAACTTCATCGACGAGCTCGCATGGAAGAAGCATCGTTCGCTCAACGTGCTACCGAGCGATCCGGCCGACGACGCGACCTTCCTGCGCAGGGCGTTTCTCGACGGCATCGGACGGGTGCCTTCGCCGGACGAGGCGCGACGGTTCCTCGCCGATGCTGATCCACAGAAGCGAGATCGGCTCGTCGACGAGCTGCTCGAGCGGCCGGAATATGCCGATCGTTGGGCGAACCTCTGGGCCGACCTCGTGCGCCCCAATCCCTACCGCGTCGGCATCAAGTCGACACTCGCGCTCGACACCTTCCTGCGCGACGCGTTCGCGCAGAACCTGCCGTACGATCGCTTCGTGGGGGAGCTCGTGACGGCCACGGGGAGCGTGTGGCGGAACGGGGCGGCGGTGATCTATCGCGACCGGCGCACGCCCGACGAGATCGTCACCCTCGCCAGCCAGCTCTTTCTGGGCGTGCGACTCGAATGCGCGAAGTGCCACCAGCACCCGTTCGAGGTCTACGGGCAGGGCGACTTCTACGGGCTGGCGGCCTACTTCGCCCGCGTGGGCTACGCGGGCACAGGCCTCTCACCGCCGATCTCGGGAGGTGAGGAGTCGGTGATCGTCGCGGCCGCGGGTGAGGTGAAGCATCCCCTCACCGATGCCGTCCTGCCGCCCAAGCCGCTCGGGATCGACGCGGCCGCCGCCGCCCCCGCCACGCCGGCCGCAGCCGATCGTCGCCTCGCGCTCATGGACTGGCTGCGTTCGTCCGATCATCCGACGTTCGCCGCGGCCGCCGTGAATCGCGTCTGGGCCGAGTTCTTCGGCGTGGGAATCGTCGATCCCGTGGATGATTTCCGGGCGACCAATCCGGCCAGCAACCCCGAACTGCTCGCGGCGCTCGCGGCCGAGTTCCGCAGCCAGGGCTTCGATCAAAAGCGGCTCGTCGCCACGATCATGAAGAGCCACCTCTACGGGCTCTCGTCGCTCGCCAACGCGACGAACGCGGGCGACCACCGCAACTTTTCGCGTCACTATCGCCGCAGGCTGCGGGCGGAGGTGGTCGCCGACGCGATCGACGACGTGACGGGCATGCCGAGCGGTTACGGGGGTGCCCCGCCGGATGCCCGAGCCGCCCAGCTCTGGACCCACCGCACCGGCTCGACGTGCCTCGACGTCTTCGGCCGGCCCGACCCGAACCAGGATCCGCCGTGCGAGCGGATCGCCGATGCGACGGTCGTGCAGGCGATGCACCTCATGAACGGAGCCCACCTCCACGGCAAGGTGGCGGCCGATGCGGGGCGGGTCGCGAAGCTGGCGGCGAGCGACGCGACCCCCGAGGCGATTCTCGAGGAGCTCTACCTCGCGGCGTACGGCCGACGGCCCACCGCGACGGAGCGAGATCGCCTGCTGCCGGAGTTCGTCCGCGAAGGTGCATCGCGTCGCGCCGTCGCGGAGGATATCCTGTGGGCGGTTCTGAACACGCCGGAGTTCGTGTACGTGAACTGAGGATGCCGAACGCGGCCGACGAGGCGGACCCGTTCGCGGATCGCGAGGAGGACACGAGATGCATGACACCCTGAAGCCCTGCACCGGCGGCGCCTTCGGTCGTCGCACCTGGCTGAAACTCGGCATCGGCGGCCTGGCCGGCGGGAGTTTTCCGGGCCTGCTGGACGAGCCCGAGCAGGCCCGCGCGGCCGACAAGGCCGTGCATCCCGCGCGGCGGTCCCCGGCCAACTGCATCCTCATCTGGATGGATGGCGGGCCGACGCACATCGAAACGTTCGACCCCAAGCCCGACGCCCCGGCCGAGATGCGTGGCGAGTTCGTGCCGATCAGCACGAACGTGCCGGGCATCCAGATCTGCGAGCACCTCCCGCGGCTGGCGAAGATCGCGGACAAGTACGCCATCATCCGCAGCGTGCATCACAATCAGGGCAATCACGGCGCGGGCAACCACTACATGATGACCGGCGCGCCGCCGCGGATTCCCGTCGGCTGCGGCGCGTACGTGAGCTTTCATCCGAGCATGGGCTCGGTCACCGCCCACGAGCGGTCGGCTCCCCACGGACTGCCGAGCTACTTCTCGCTGCCGGGGATGACGCGGTCCGGCGGGCCGAACTTCCTCGGTGCGGCGTACGCCCCGTTCGTCGTCTCGGATGATCCCAGCGCGAAGGATTTCCGCGTGCGCGACCTGGCGCTGCCGCGGGGGATCGAGGAGACGCGATTCCTGGCACGCCGCGACCTGCGGGCACTCGTCGACACGCTTCCGCGGATCGACGACCCGGCCGCAGCGGATCCCGTCAAGGCGCTCGACGGCTACTACGAGCAGGGCTACCGGCTCGTCATGACGCCCGAGGCCCAGCAGGCCTTCCAGATCGAGAAGGAACCGGACGCGGTGCGCGACGCGTACGGACGCGACGGCTTCGGGCAGCGACTCCTGCTCGCGCGGCGGCTCGTCGAGGCGGGCGTGCCGTTCGTGACGATCAACCAGGGCGGCTGGGACGACCACTCCGAGCTGTGGGCGAACCTCAAGACGCGGCTGCCGTCCTGGGATCAGGCGGTCGCGGCACTCATCGCCGATCTCGATGACCGCGGCCTGCTCGAAAACACGATGGTGATCGCCCTCGGTGAGTTCGGCCGCACCCCGAAGATCTCGACCGTGTCCGGCCGGTCGTCCCCCGGCCGCGATCACTGGTCGAGCGCGATGTCGATCCGGTTCGCCGGTGCCGGCACGCCGGGCGGTCAGGTGATCGGTGCAACCGACCGGCTCGGTCACGCCCCGGTCGACCGTCCGCTCTCCCCCGAGAACTTCGTGTCCACGGTCTACACCAAACTCGGGATCGATCCGGGCAAGCACTTCATCACACCCGCGGGTCGGCCGGCGTTCCTCGTGAGCGATCCGACGCCGATCCGCGAGCTGATGGGATGAGCGCCGGCGTGCCGGAGGGATCGTGGCGCCGCACGCGACGCCGCTGGATCGCGGCCGGATGCGCCCTGACGGCCGCGGCGGTCGTCGGCACGGTAGTCGCGGCGGACGCGCCCCCCGTCGCCACACGGCTCTTTCCGGCGGGTGGGGCGGCGGGCTCCACCGTCACGGTCAAGGCCGAGGGGACGTTTCCGCGCTGGCCCGTGCAGGTCTGGACCGAACGGCCCGGCACGACCTGGAAGCCGCTCGAGGAGAAGGGCGCCTTCGAGGTGACGATCGCGCCGGCCGACAGCCTCGGCGTGCATCGTGTGCGGCTGTTCGACGCGGTGGGAACCGCGGCGCTTCGCCGGTTCGTCGTGGGTACCACGGCAGAGTCCGTCGAGACCGAGCCGAACAATCGCCCATCCGAGGCGCAGCGTGTCTCGTCGCTCCCGGTGACCGTCAACGGCGTGCTCGACAAGGCTGGCGACGTCGACTGCTTCGCCGTCGTGCTCGACGCGGGGCAGACGCTCGTCGCCTCGATCGATGCGCACGGGGCACTCGGTTCACCGGTCGATGCCGTCCTCGAACTTGTCTCCGAGACGGGCGGATACCTCGCACGCACGCTCGATACCCGGGGCCTCGATCCGCGGATCGTCTTCACCGCCCGCCGGGCCGGCACCGTCGTGGTGCGGATCTACGGTTTTCCGGCGGAGCCGAACCAGACGATCGGTCTCGCCGGCGCGAGCGACTACGTCTACCGGCTCGCGCTGACGACCGGCCCCGTGGTCGCCGCCGCCCTGCCGTCGGCCGTCGGCTCGGCCGGCGCGACGAAGGTCACGGCGATCGGCTGGAACCTTCCGGCCGCGCCACCCTCCCGGGACGTCACGGCGGTTCCGGATGCGAGGCGCATGTGGATCCCCTTCGACGGTGTTTCCGGCGCGGTCGAACTGCCCGTGGTGGCCATGCCGGTGACGACCTTCGTCGCAGCGGGCGGATCGGAGCCGCCTCCCGTGGTCATGCCGCCGATCGTCGCCGGAGGCTGGTTCGACGCACCGTCACATGAGGCCATCCTGCGGATCACGGCGACGAAGGACGCGTCCCTCGCCATCGCGGTGGAGGCGATCGATCACGGTTCCGAGGCGGATCCCACGCTCGAGATCCGTGACCCGTCCGGCGCGGTCGTGCTCGCGAAAGGGGATCGCGACGCCGCGTTCTCCTGGAAGCCGCCCGCCGACGGGGACTTCACGATCGCGCTGCGAGACCGGCGTGGAGCCTACGGTCCGGGGCATTTCTTCCGAGTGTCGGTCGTGCCCGAGAAGCCCGAGGTGCGGGCGACGACGGAGGCCGACGCGGTCTCGGGAACGGTCGGCGGGAAGGTGGAGATCGCGATCGCCGTGGAGCGCCTCCGTGGCTGGAAGCAGCCGGTGGAGTTCCTGCTCGTCGCTCCGCCGGCCGGTGTCTCGGCGGCCACGGTCACCTCGGCTGCCGAAGGTGACACGGCGAAGAAGGTCACCCTGACGATCGAGGCGACGGGCCCCTGCGCCGGTCCGCTGACGATCGCCGCCCGCACTCCCGCCGCGGAGGGCGTGGAGGCCGCGACCGTGGCCGACGTGCTGGCGGGCAAGGAACGGCTGCCGGTGCTCTGGCTCACCGTGCAGCCCGCCCCGGCCGAGGAACCGAAGAAGCCGTAGGATCGCCTGCGCCGCGGCACGTGCCTGGCGCTGCAGGCACCATCGTCACGGGGATCGGGAGCGAACGGGACCATGACGCGAGATCACCATGATTCGTTTCGGGTTTCCCACGTGGTCGGCCTCGCGACGGCCCTGC
>JBJTBO010000170.1:0-3690 GCA_046091445.1 Planctomycetaceae bacterium
CGACCCACATCATCGCCTTCGAGGGCGACGGCTACGTGCACGTCTGCGAGGGCAACTTCGAGGTCTACGAGCGGAGCCGCCGCGAGCGGCTCGGCATCGAGGCCGACGAGCCCCATCGGGTTCGGTACAGGACACTGACGCAGTCAGTACGGCTGCCGGGCCCTCCTTCCGTGGCGTACGCCTCCAGGCGTGCGAATGCTCGTCCCTGGAGAGCCGGCCCCCTGTGGCGCCCCCGCTCGTCCTGGTGGATGGCCCTGCCGGCCCGCGCCCTCCACGCACGCCGCAGTCAGGGACCGCGTGCGCCGCGTCAGGCGTGCGGTGACCCTGCTGTGGCGGTCGCCGCGCGAAGCTCCTTCGGCAGTGGGAAGTAGACCTCCTCCTGCCGAATGGTGCGTTCCTCGACGGTCGCGTCGAACCGGGTGCGGAGCCACTCGACGCAGTCCTGCACGACGCTCTCGGGTGCGCTCGCACCGGCTGTGATCACGACGGTCTCGTCTCCGGTGAACCATCCGGGCTCGATCTCCCCGGCGCCGTCGATGAGATGGGACCGGATGCCGCGTTCACGCGACAGCTCCGCGAGCCTCTGGCTGTTCGAGCTGTTCTGGCTGCCGAGCACGAGCACGATGTCGGCATCGGCGGCGAGCAGCCGCACCGCCTCCTGACGGTTCTGCGTCGCGTAGCAGATGTCGTCCTTCGGCGGCCCCACGATCTGCGGAAACCGCTCCTTGAGGCGGTTGATGATCCGCGACGCGTCGTCGACCGAGAGGGTCGTCTGGGTCAGGTAGGCAAGCTTGTCGTCCGGTCCGAACGGCAGCGCGTCCACCTGCTCGGCCGTCTCCACGAGCGTGAAGGCATCCGGCGCCTGGCCCATCGTGCCGATCACCTCGTCGTGCCCCTCGTGACCGATGAGCATGATGCGGTGGCCGGACCGCGCGTACTTGATCGCCTCGAGGTGCACCTTCGTGACGAGCGGACAGGTCGCGTCGATGGCGCGCAGGCTGCGTTCCCGGGCGACGCGGCGCACCTCCGGGGCCACGCCGTGCGCGGAGAAGAGGAGCACGGCGCCCTCGGGCACGTCCTCCACCCTGTCGACGAAGACGGCTCCCTCGCGGACGAAGCGGTCGACGACGTGCTTGTTGTGCACGATCTCGTGGAAGACGTAGATGGGCGTTCCGTAGAGGCGGATCGCGGTTTCCAGCGTCTCGATCGCCATGTTGACGCCGGCGCAGAAGCCGCGCGGGCTGGCCAGCAGGATTTTCATGCGATCACCGGTCTCGGACCGGGCCTCGGATGCGTGGGGGAGCGGCGGCGGTCGTGTATCGGCGGCACCCCGCCCGCAGTACGCTACCGGATGAGACTCCAGCCGTCAGCGGCACCGTCCTGGCATCGTAGCCGACGGCGGGCGCCGGACGAATCCGCGGGACGACGGACGATGGCGCTCGGTGCATCCGCTCCGCGGCAGCGTGATCCATCCGCATGGGCGCTCGCCGGCGCGGTGGCCACCACGTCGCTCGTTGAGGCCGAGGCGATCTGCCGCCGGATCGCGAGGCGGCACTACGAGAACTTCACGGTCGCCACCCGGCTCGTGCCCGCCGACCTGCGTCAGGACTTCGCGAATGTCTACGCGTTCGCCCGCTGGAGCGACGACCTCGCCGACGAGGCGCCCGGCGTCGGCACGGCCCCCGCTCCTCCGTCCGGGACGGCATCGGGCGGCACGGTCCCCGAAGGCGACGCCGCGCTGGCCGGCCTGGCCGCCTGGCGCGACCGGCTCGAGCGGTGCCGTGACGGCCGGCCCGACCACCCCGTCTTCGTGGCCCTCGCCGACACGATCCGGCGGCGCGACCTGTCCCTCGAACCGTTCTCGCACCTGCTCGACGCGTTCGAGGAGGACCGGCGGTTCGACCTCGCAGGGGTCGCCGTGCGCTATCCCTCTCGGGATGCGGTGGTCGGCTACTGCAGGCGGTCGGCCGACCCGGTCGGTCGCATCGTCCTGGCGCTCGGCGGCTGCCGCTCCCCCGACCTCGTGGCGCTGTCCGACGCGATCTGCACGGGCCTGCAACTCGTGAACTTCTGGCAGGATATCCGGCGCGACCGACTCGCGGGCCGCGTCTATGTGCCGGCCGAGGACATGGTGCGCCTGGGCGTCGACGAGGGGATGCTCGACGCGCCGACGGCATCGCCCGCGCTGCGTCGGCTCGTGGCCGAGGAGGTGGCATGGGCCCGGACGTTCTTCGACCGGGGATCGCCCCTCGTCGATGCCGCACCCGCCGCGCTGCGACCGGCGATCCGGCTCTTCGTCGGTGGCGGACGCGCCGTGGCGGACGCGATCGAGCGCGCCGGGTGCGACACGCTCGCCCGCCGACCCGTGGTGGGGGCCTGGAGCAAGGCGAAGCTCGCGGCGGCCGCCTGGTGGGCGACGCTCGTCCCGGCGCGTCGCGCCCATCCCGGGTTTGGCTCTCGGGGATCGAGCCCGGAGGGCGACCGCGGATGAGCACGCTGGTGGCCGACCACGCGGCCTGTGCCGCGGTCCTGCGGCGTTCGGGATCCAATTTCGCGCTGCCGATCCGGCTCCTGCCGGAGGCGAAGCGACGCGGCACCACGGCGCTCTACGCGTTCTGTCGTCGTGCCGACGACCTCGTCGACGATGCCGCCGATCCGGCGGCGGCCGCCACGGCACTCTCCGACTTCGAGCAGCTCGTCGTGGGCGCCCTGGCCGGGGCCGACGTCGACGACCCGATCGTGCGGGCGCTGGTCGATACCGTCCGACGGTTCGCCGTACCCGTGGAACACATCCTGGCCGTCATCACGGGCGTCCGGATGGACCTCGAGCGTCGCACGTATGAGACGGTCGCCGACCTCGAGGGATACTGCCGCCACGTGGCCAGTGCCGTGGGACTCGCCGCGACCCACATCTGGGGATTCACGACCCGCGAGGCCCTCGCCGTCGCCGACGACTGCGGGATCGCCTTCCAGTGGACGAACATCCTCCGGGACATCCCCGAAGACCTCGGCCGCGGGCGCATCTACCTCCCGGCGGAGGACTTCGCGCGGTGCGGGTGCGCGCCGGACGATCTGCGGCAGGGCCGCATCGGCGCGCCCTTCGCGGCGCTCGCGCGACTCGAAGTGGACCGGGCCGCGGCGCGGTACCAGCGGGCCGCCGTGCTCGACCGGATGCTCTCGACCGACGGCCGGCTCGTGTTCCGCGCGATGTTCGGGATCTACGGCGGCCTGCTCGCCGCCGTGCGTCAGGCGGGCGTCCGGATTTTTTCCGCGCGCGTGCGAGCCCGAAAGCCCGCGGTGCTTGCAGCTGCAGCAGCCACCATCCTGCTTGGACCGCGGTGCCCTCGCGCGGGCTCGGCCACATGACGGGCGCACGGGTCGATGAGAGGAGTCGTTCCGTCGCCCCCGGCGGGGCGGGGCCCCACGTCGTCGTCATCGGCGGCGGGATCGCGGGCCTGGCGGCCGCGGAGGCACTCGTCGGGACGGGATGCCGGATCACGCTCGTCGAGTCGCGCCGTCGTGTCGGCGGACGGGCCGCGTCGTTCGAGGATGGCGCTGGCGGACTCGTCGACGCCTGCCAGCACGTCGCGATGGGCTGCTGCACGAACCTGCTCGACCTGCTGCGACGCACCGGGCTGGACGACGCCGTGCGCTGCGACCGCACCATGTGGTTCATCGGCCCGAGCGGCG